>JAFGTT010000026.1 GCA_016933955.1 Candidatus Zixiibacteriota bacterium | reverse complement strand
GCATTTATGCCGCAGGCGGAGACGGGGTGTGTTATCCAATCTGCTTCACACACCCCTGAATCCCCTCTCGAGAGGGGACTTTGGACGATATTGTGGACGGCAGTCTTGTAGATCGAAATCCCCTGTGGTTTCGACATATTATTTTATATCACGGGCATGGTGCCCCGCCTTTCAGGCGGGTTTCTGAATTTGTGATTTTCACCCCCCCACTTTCTCCACCGTTTCGCCCTTATTCCATCCCCCGTCCCGATTTATATGAAAACCAATTTACCCAAAGCAATTGCCGCCAAAAACATTTTTACTGATAAAACGAACCCATTTTATGGCATCCTCAATTATTACACCGTATAAAAAAATAATCCGCCGGATGAAACGAACCCATTTTCAAAAAACTACCGGGTGGCCCAGGTTTTTAGACCTGGGGTTTCTATTTTGCCAAATCGTAGCGGCTCGCCGTTTGGAAAAAAAACAAACGGATGGAACGAACCCATTTTGGTGCAAATAAAAGAGAGGATATGACTTATAATGAAAGGAGGGGGACAATGTTAAGGATAAATTAGAGCCGGTAAACCGGGGGCGGCCGCACGGTACAACGTGATCGCTTTCTCCGGCTCGATCTTGATAATAATCACCGCTTCCCCGAACGGCATCTGGAGAATTCGGCGCATCTCGGCCAGGGCATTTCGAATCCGGGACACCGGCGCCCCCTCGATATCGGTATGCACCTCGAGAGTGATATTGTTGCGCCAGTCAATCTGGAATCGTTTCGGGAGGTCGCGTTGAAGCAGTTCCGGTTTAACCCCGACCGCCTCGCTGACCAGCTCCAGGATGGAGTCCGGGGTTTGTTCGGCGGCTTCATACAGATGCCGGTCGTAAATCGCCCGCATCATCCGGGAGTTGTCACCCAGAAAACGGTCGATAAAGGCCTGCACCGCCGAGGAATCCTCTTCAAGGAAAACCATCGGGTAATCCCAGACCACCGCCCCCTGGAGTTTGAGCAGGAGTTTCTTGTGGCGCATGTCCAGCACCATGTAAAGTTGATCGGTTTCGGCCAGCCGCCGCTCGGATTGGAGATAGCGATACTCCAGATTGGCCTCGGCCCGGTTCCAGTCGCCGTTATCGGCGGAATCGGTTTCGGACTGCCGGTCATGGGTGCATCCGGACATCGCCATCACCAATCCACCGGTTGCCAGAATCAGTGTGACCGGTTTAAAAAATGTAGATATGTGTCCCATAACCAACCCGGTAATAGAGTTTTTTCAGATCATCGGAACCGACCCGGACACAACCATGGGTGACATTGATTCCCAGGAGGCGTTCATAGATGGTGCCGTGGATAAAATACCCGTCCCCGAACCCGATCGCATACTCACCCATCATCCGCGGGTCCAGCCGCTCGTCTTCATCGGTCGGTATCTGTTCATTATCCTCGATAAAAGCCCAGTCCGGTTTACGCCACCACGGATCCTCCAGTTTACTGTTGACCTTGAAAACACCGCGCGGCGTGTCGAAGGTCCAGTGCCGTCCCGAAACCGAATCGACCAATTCGCCGCCGCTCCCGGTCGAACACGAAGCATCGAACAGGACCGTATCGACCGTCCGCAGTTGAATCCGGTTGGCGTGGGTATCAATGACGATATATGGAGCTTTGGGTGTCAGCCGGGCCAGCGCGGCGCGGGCCTGCCTGAGTTCCTTTTTGGCCGTCGCCGGGTCATCGGACAGATCACGGATAGTCCTGACACTGTCGGCGGCGGTGATGGTATCCCGGTCCGTTTTAACCGCCGGCCGGGCCGCCAGACTCAGAACCGCCGCGGCGATCAGGAGGACCGGAACATGGATGAACAGGTATTTGTACTTCATGGCCATTGCTCCGAGCGACGGACAATTGTCACCGGGGTCCCCACCGAAGCCTGGGCCATCAGGAAATCCATCTCGCCATTGGTCAGGGCGACACAGCCGTCGGTCCAGTCCTGATTCTGACCGCCGTCGCCGTGGATTTCGATCAATCCCCCGATCCGAGCATGGTCGGCAATCACATTTTTCTTTTTGTTTTCGGCGAACCGTTTTTTGTCGTTCTGGTTGGGATAGTCGAGAAGGAGCGCCTTATAGTACTTACTACCGTTGTGTTTGGCCTGGATAATACGGTATTTCCCCTCGGGCGTGGCCCCGTCTCCGGCCAGATATTTCTGACGGGCCGAATTATAGCCCAACTCGCAGTCGAAAGTGCGGGTCAGTTTGCCGTTTTTAAGGAGGTACAACTTATGAGCGCTTTTATCGACAATGATAGCCGGGCTGCCGTTTTTTCTGGATTCGTCAACGGTTTCGCGCACCCAGCGGTTCCAGACCGCGGTTTTGCCGGCGGCATCGTTGGCATAATCATCCAGAATACGGCTGATCTGCGAAAGGGATTGATAACCATCGGCGACAGCTTTAACCGTTTCGCGGTACTGTCTGTCGCGATACAGTTTCTCGCTTATTTTGAGAGCCATTTCGGCTTTACTCCAGTGGCTTTCGGCATCATACATCACCAGCGAACCATCGAGCGCCTCCCGCCACGAAGTCAGTTGTTTTTTCAGCTGCTCGATTTCATTCCCGGCTTCGGCCTTCATGGCCTCAATTCGTTTTCGAGCTTTTTCCGCCGCCTCGCCGGCAATTTTGACGGTCAGGCTGAACAGGGAGTCGGCCTGGTGGTAATTGCGCAGCGGGGCCAGCCGCCCGTTCTGGCGGGCCATTTCCATCTGCCCCTCGCGAAGCATGTTCTGGGCTCGGCGAAAATCGGTTTCGGCATATTTAAGAGCCCCGGCCTCGGCCGCCTGCTGAACCTCAAAGCGGGCCTTTTCGAAAGAGGACTGAGGAGCATCCTGACATCCGGCCGCAAGAATCCCGACCAATGGAAGGATCATTAGCAATTGGTACAAGAGCAAAATATGATTTCTCACCTTCCGGGTGTTCATGCGAATAATCATTCCCCTATGCATACAATTAAATATGGACCGCTGATCGGGCGGTCCATATTTAAAATCACCGGATTCCTCCACCGGCAGAAATGGAATATCCCGTTAGCCTTTCTTTTTGGCCAGGGCCGCCTCGATCTGATTCATAACACCCCGGGCCTTATCACCGACCGCTTCGAGTTTGGCTTTGGCGGCCAGGAATTTCCCGGCATCAAAATCGGTTTTAGCTTCCTGCATACCGGTTGTGGCGGCGGCCAGGTCATTCTTGATCAACATAATATCGGCCTTGGTGCCCTTACCGGCCGGAGCTTTCTCCAGAGCCTGGGCGGCGGCGTCAACCACCGCTTGGGTCTGAGCCATCAAATTGACGACCAGTTGACGGGTATTTTCTTTTTCCCTCTCAGCATCGGAGACAGCCTTCTCGGCCAGTCTTTGAGCCGACAGGAACATTTCTTTGGATTTCCCATAGCCGCGGAAAAGTGAGAATTTGCTATCCTGCTCCTGCTTGGCGGCCATTGCGGCGTTCAGAGTATCCATGGCCATCTGATAAGACTGAGGAGCATACTGCTCGGCCTCAGCCATCCTGGCCGATTCAAGTGAGGCTTCGGAGTCTTTCATTTCGGTTTCCGGGGCTTTACTGCAACCGGTAACCAGTAGTAACGCGAGCGCCGCCATTAAGATTGACACGCGCTGGAACATATTATTTTTTCCTTTCTGCCGAATTTTCTTGATTGTTCAAAAAAAAATGCGCGAGTTCGGCAAACCCACACATAGCTTGTTTATCCTTAATTATTATTATACAAACCTAAAAAATACCGGCAAATAATTCTATCGTCCATCAATTGCGAGAATTTGACAATCCCTTTCAGCAGTTGTTCCAAAAATATTAATTCTGGCCCATTTTCTCTTTTGGCCTGATGATATTATACTAAACTTGGAATTATGTCAATAGAAATATATAGTTTTTAAATATATTCTTTTTTATGCAAGAGGGATCAAGTTGTCCCATGGCGTCAGCCCATGTTATTGCTGAACATTGCCTTACATGGATCGGGCGGATATTATGAATTAAACTCCGCCCGATTTTCTAATCTTCATCTGCCGCCAGATATATTACCCGGTTACGCTTATGGTTATTGGCCAGCAACAATTCCCTCAGCGCCGGCCACAGGTCGGAATCGAAGACAGCACTGGTGAAACTGAGTTCACGTATATATACGATTCTGTCATCTTTCTGAGTGACCGATATGGTCAATTGTCCGGCTTCATTGGTTACCGTTCTGGATTCGGGTAAATAAACCGGCTTGTAACCATTCAGATTGAGATGTATTTCAACTTTTTGATGCAGCAGACATTGAAACCGTACCGGTGATTGACGATTCTGATCATACAGCGCGATATCATCCGGAAGCATATTTGCGATCCCGAATGACGGATCATTAATGACCAGCGGGATTCGCTGATTATCATCCGGTTCGATTTTCGGCAGGGCGAATTCGAATCCGGTTGTTACATTAAACAAATCAAAGCGTTCCTGATTATGATTGATCAGATTGGCTTTGTCGAGAATACTCGAAATCAATTCACCGAGAAATGCCCCGGTTTCATCATGCAGACCACTCATCTGTCCATAAGGATTCAGGCCGTTATCTCCGGAAAGGAAACCGCTTCCGGTCACGGTATCCAGCCCGGCGTCCATATCCAGATCGATTCTGATGAAAATCTGGTTGGCTTCGGTGTCACCATTCAGCCGGATAGTCGGTATCTCATCGAAACCGGGTGACCAGGCGGTCCGGCTGTAAAGCCGCCCCAACCCTCGATAAAGAGCGCCATCGGAAGGATCGAAATACACTTCGAGATCGTCTCCCGAAATCCACAATCCGAGTCCGGCGAAACGGGCCAGGGTGGGAACATTTTCGTCAATATTGCCGAAACCGGTGCTGAGGAAAATGGGCCGGATTTTCAGACCCGCGCGTTGCATCAGGGCCGCGGCCAGAATGGCCCGATCAAGGCGATGACCGTATCCGGTATTGTATGTCACCACGGCGGGACGCGGTGAAAACTGCCAGAAGGATTCCGGGTAGTCGATATATCTGGTACGCTGATTGACGAATTCAGCCAGAAGCGATGCCTTTTCGTTTTCGGTCCGGGCATTCTCAATGGCGGAATCGACCTGCGCCTGGAGAGTACTGTCAAGAACGGCGGCAGGTTCGAAAGCGCCTTTGAAATAGTTACCGAGGGCAGTCCATGAGGTCCAGGTCGACCAGGAAAGATGCGGCGTGTAAGCAGCCGGATCGACCGCGGCCGGGCGTTTTCTGGCCGGCAGCGGTCCCATTTTCCACCAGTGATCGGTCAGACCGGTGTTAGGATCGGTTTTATTCTCATAAACGGCATCAACCGGAGCCTTAACCTGAGGGATAGCTCCCTCTTTAAGGCTCAGGCCGAACCATGACATGACACAGGGATCCTCTCGCTCAAACAACCATACCCCATCGGCTCCGCTTCGGAAAGGCCGTTTATCTTCGATGTAATAAGCCACTTCAATAATACAGGGCACCTCGATCCCATTATGCAGAAGCATCATCTCCCGCAGGTTGGTATAATCGTAAGCTGTTTCGACCTCCTCGGGAAGCGTTTCCACGATTCCGGTTTCTCCCGTTATCCACCAGGTGCTGTCATGCCAGGTACGGACCGTGACAACATGGTAGGTACAATTGGCATCATCATAAGGAATCCGATGATCCCCGTACTTGTTGATGGCCACGTCGGTGGCAATCCAGATAATACGATGAACATAAGTTGTCAGACGGCCGTCCTCGGACCAAGCCTGTCTTTGACCATCAAAAAGAATAACAGCATCTTCATCGGCAAGGTTGTACTGCTCGCGGGCGATTTTCATTAACTGACCGATATCCTGTTGTCCGGAGATCGACATCTGGGCTCTTGAAGATTCTGCGGTTAGGAGGGTAACCAGCAGCAAAATTGTAATAACAGAAAGCAGGTGAAGGATTCTCATCGGGCACCCCCTTTCTCGGCCCGGAAAACAGTGTCGTAGAAGTCATTCGCTCCCATAATTACCTTTCGGAAACCAGCATAACCATCGGGCGGAATCTGCCGTCTTCGAACCTCGGCTTTCTGGTTGATAACCAGTCCCTTTTTGGCCATGTCACTTGTGGCCATGAAAAAGGCATAGGTTTCATCCAGTGAATCACTTTTTGGCGGATCATTTACTTTATAACCAGATGGCAATTTAATGGTCTCGGTACCATCGAGAAGTTGATTGTTGTAGAGGAAAACATCGTCACGCCGCTCTTCGGGCCAATCGATCGAGCCGGCCTTGAAAAAGAACCAGCTTTTCCGAACCAGTTGCATCATAGGACTTTTAAATTCATAAACGCTGTCCACAATAAAGGCATATTCTGGGATACAATATTTGATTTTCCACCACATTGGTTTTTTAAAATCGAGAACATCTCCGCGCTGGAAGTCAAGAAGCTCGGCCTTTTCATCGATATGAGCCAGTTTATCGGCCAGGTTATGCTCCAGATCGGCCAGAGGATACCAGGCCTGAAGCCCCCTGAGATAATTATCCATGGCTCCGTTGCCGGTAATTTCGAATGTCCCTTCATAGGTTCCATCGGGCAGGATGGTGCCGAGGCTGGTTATATGTAACGGCGATTCCTCGGGCGGGCTGTAGGGAATTCGGCTCAATGATTCACCCCGCGGGGTACCGATCAGGAAATGCTGTTCGGTTTCGAATTTGCTCCATATATCGTTATCGAATGGTACCCAGGTCGGGTCATACATGACAAAACTACCGTCGCTTTTGCGGAGAGCCACCACGCAGTGATTGAACTGATCGGCCGGGATATCCTCGATCCGGCTGCCGGCCATGGTCATGGCGCCATAGGAATCGAGTCCGGCGGCCCGCATCATGGTAATCAACATTCCGGCGATATCCTTGCAGACTCCGCTACGCTGCTCGAAAATCATCGCCCCGGAATGAAGGGTATAACCCTCACCCGGACCCATGGTCTGGCCGCTGTAGCGAATGTTCTGGGCCACCCAGTGAACCAGTTCAAAGGCCTTCTGCTCATCGGTTCCATTGGCTACCCCGGCTTTCCGCAGGATTTCATCGACCTTGGCCTTGATAGCGTCAGTATATTCGAATTGTTTTTCGTTAATGTCAAAAAACCAGCGGCTTTTGGCCTCCCAGCTTTCGACCGTGGCCACCACGACTTTGGTTAAAATATCAGTATCATCGGGACGGCGTGGTTGTGGTTTCCAGGCGGGGACATCTGTATTCCACCAAGAATAAACGGTGGTATCCCCGATATATCCGGTATGGCTGTACAATGGGCCGTTGTAAACCTGAGAGTGCAGCCGTTTCGACGATGGGATTTTGAGGGTATATTTTTTTTCCACAATGGGAACGGTGGCCTCAAATGTCACAATATCGAAGTATTCGCCCGGCATGGGCGGAACATATTTGTTATCATCGGGTTCCGGGGAAGTATTATTATCCAGCAGGGCATAAGAGTACCCTTTACGAAAGATTTTTACTTCGATACCATCGTTGATTTGCAGGCGGGGCAACTGAAGCATCTTAATCCGATCACTCCAGTAAATGGCATGCTGGGGAGCGGGCAGGTCGATCACGTTTTCAATCGAGACCGGGATGGCGGAATCGCCGCGGATGATATTGACCTCGCGCACCTCAACATAACTGCTGAGCGGTTCATAATGCCAGTTAAGGACCGATTTCTCGGCACCGCCGGTTTCGGTGATGACTTTGTAAATTATATAATTATCGGAGAAAGTGACACCTTTATCGTTAATACGGTTGGTCATTTCATCGTAGACAATGATATAGTCAGCTTCCTCGAAGTCAGCGGTGTCGCCGGCATTATTGACCCGGTCGAAAACCGTCGGTGTCGGGCTGTCACCGGGTGGGAGATTGCCGGCAGACATATCCTGCGCCGGTGTGGCAGCGGCCAGCCAGGCAAAGGTAAACAAAAAAACAATGGTTTTCATACAGGCTCCGGAAAAAATATGTTGAACATCTAAAATTCTGTTACGTCAATATAATATCAGGTTCAGAGACCCGGTTAAAGAGGGGAAATTAACACATGTTGCCGGAATTATCAAGTTCTTTAATAGGTCATTCCGACCGGTTGGCCCGGATGAATGAGGACTTGTTAATATTGGGTTTATGCTTATATTTGAACGAAGAATATATTACAGCAGTGGAGACGCCATGCCTCCGAAAGAACAACCCTCTGTATCCTCACCAACACGGAGAACCGGGATAAACCACATTTGTCTAATGATGGCCATGAATATTAAACGACTTCCCATTTATCTGGCATCCCTGTTGTTATTTTTTCAGGTAGAGGCGGGCGGTTACATCAATAATCATTCTGCCAATGTGACCAAGCCACAGCGATTGATTGTTAAACTGAAACCGAATCCGGAGTTTAAACCGAGGGTAGGCAAACAGGGGGTAATCCTGACCGGACAGGCCGATCTGGATCGGCTTAACAACCGGTATGATATAAAATCGATGATACCGGTTTTTGGAAGCCGAAATCGACAATATAAAACCGAATTCCACAATGTATATTTAATTCCGGTCGCATCCGGGGTTGATATAAGTACCATGGTTAATGATTATACCGGTCTGGATGGGGTTGAGTATATCGAGCCGGATTATGAAGCGGAATTTTATCTCGATAGCGATGATCCTTTTATATCTCATCAGTGGGGTCTGGAAAACAATGGACAGGGGCATTACCATATTGACTGCCGCCCGGGATACGGGGATGA
Source organism: Candidatus Zixiibacteriota bacterium (assembly GCA_016933955.1). NCBI lineage: Bacteria > Pseudomonadati > Candidatus Zixiibacteriota > Candidatus Zixiibacteriota bacterium. The sequence continues at coordinate 128,719 of JAFGTT010000026.1, read as the reverse complement.
TAAATTGATAATTTCCTACGGTTTGCCCGGGGCGGATATCAACGCCCGGGCGGTATTAGATAATCCTCCTGACGGTACCATAACAGCGGTGGTTGCCATAATAGATACGGGGGTAGATATTGATCATCCCGACCTGGAGGGCAGAATCTGGAATAATCCACGCGAAATTCCCGGAAACGATATTGATGATGATAATAATGGTTATGTCGATGATCTTTTCGGCTGGGATTTTTCGGCCAGTGATGAACCGCTGGAGATTGATCTGGAGGATAATGATCCTACCGATGAAAACGGCCATGGTACCCATTGCGCCGGAATTATCGCAGCCCAATCCGGCAATGGTCTCGGAGTGGCCGGGGTGGCTACCGACAGCCGGATAATGGCATTAAAAATTCTCCCGGTTCCGCTTACTTCGAAAATAGCCCGGGCCATAGTATATGCGGTGGATAACGGCGCGGATGTTATCAGCATGAGTTTCGGGTTTCCCTATCGCAGTTATTTAATTGAGGAAGCTCTTGGTTATGCCCGGTCAAGGGGTGTGATTAATCTGGCGGCTTCGGGTAATTCCGGGATTGAGGAGGCCAATTTTCCGGCCGCCTTTGAATCGGTAATAGCGGTCGGGGCGATTGATGATTCCGATCGCGTTACTGATTTTTCGACTTTCGGTAATCATCTTGATATCTGTGCCCCCGGCTTGTCGATTCTGTCGCTTCGGGCCGATTCGACCGATATGTACGACGATAGCGATCCCGGGGTGCATATTATTGCCGGGCAGTACTACTTGGCGTCGGGGACCAGTATGGCTTGCCCTATGGCGGCCGGGGTGGCGGCTGACCTGAGATCAAAATCGGCGGGCCTGACTCCGCAGAAAACAACAAAAATTCTTGAAAACACCGCCAGGGATTATATTGATCCATACGGAAACGGTGCCGATGAACCGGGCTGGGATAAATTCAGCGGGTATGGCTGTGTTGATCTCGCGGATGCTCTGGCGGCGGCGCCGAATATTCGGGCGCACATAAGTAATCCCCGGCCATATCAGATTGTAGCCGGAGATGCTGAAATTACCGGATATGCCGACGGCGATGATTTTAGTGAATATATCATTGAATATGGAACAGGGTACAATCCCGAATCATGGGAAGTTGTTACAACGTCCTTATCGCCGGTGACCGATGGTTCGCTTGGGGTATGGAATACTGCCGGACTCAAGGGTAATCACACCATTCGTTTGCAAGTTGGACAGGATAACATAGTCAGTCGCACGGTATTTGTGGCCAATGAAGCGGTAGCCAAAATTATCTTTCCGGCCGAAGAGGATACGGTCTCCAATATCCTGGACATTACGGCCGAGGCCTACAGCTCCGATTTTGCCTATCTCTTGTTGGAATATCGCCCGGAGGATGATGTCGATGGCTGGATTGAGATCAACCGGTCATCAATACCGGCATGTGATGACCCGATCGGTGACTGGATGGTGGAGGGGTTGCCCGGTGGCGATTATCACTTACGGGTGTCAATCTATTCAAAGAGTAAATTCGAAATCGCCGATGAAGTCAGGGTGCATGTCCGCTCAAATTTCAGCGGGGACGATGCCTGGAAAAGCGGTTTGAACGGGGCCGCCTCGATCATGGCCAATTATGGTGATATCGACGGTGATGGCCTTTCCGAAATAATCGTGGGGACCTCGAACGGGATAAAAATATTTAAACCCGATGGAACACCGGTTGAGAATCATATAGCCTCTCTTATACAGAATAATTTCCAGGTCCCGATTGCAGTGGGGAATCTTGATGGCGATGGGATCGATGATTTCGTGGCGCTTGGGAGCAATCCGGCGACTCTGTACGGATTCCTATCACAGGCGCCGGTATTTGAGCAACTGCTTGAGGATTCGATCCAGATCAATGGATTCTCCAACTCGGAACATGAATTCCCCCGTTTATTTCTATGCGACAACGATTATGATGGTTTTGATGAAATACAATTAACAGCAGTTGATGGTGTTTTTTCCGTTTCGCGAATTTTCGAGAGCGATGGGACTCTGGCGAAAACATTTATGTCGGCCTCGGAGTACCTGCCGGCTGATTTAAACGACGATGGTTTCTACGAATATTATGCCTACTTCGAAAACGACAGCACTCTCAGGCAATTCGATAAAAACGGTCATGTCATTAATACCTTCACTTATGATTTCAACGGATCGCCATTCCAGTGCGTCGGTCTGGCGGCGGTCAATATCGACAGTGATTACCGGCCGGAGCTGATTGCCTATGGTCTTCATACCGGGCAGGGGTACTGCCTGTACGCTTTCGATGACGGTCTCTATCTGAAGGCCGGCTGGCCGCATGATCTGGGAATCCATGATTACCTGGTACCGACCATGCCGATTTTTGGCGATCTGGACGGTGACGGTGTTTCTGAATACGTCAGCACCTGTTTTGATATAAGTGTCAGTTATGTTCATGTCTGGAGAATCGATGGAAGTTCTTTCATACCGGGGAATCCGGATGGTTTGTTCGCGACTATCCCGCGCCCGGGTGTACTCAACATGCCTATTCTGACGGATATAAATGGCGATGGTCAAATTGATATAGTCGTTTGCGCCAACGACGATCTTTTTTACACTTTCAAGGCCCAACGGATTTATGCCTGGAATACCTCGGGAGACCTGTTGCCCGGCTTTCCTTTTGTGACAGTTCCTCTGGTACCCTACGACTATACCAGCAGTTTCCGATTCACGCCCTCGCTTGGAGATTTAGATCGGGACGGGTATATTGATTTAATCATGCCGGCTTCGGATAGTACCGTAATCCGGGTCGGATTTGAGGGGATGAGTTTCGATAGTTGCCTGGTCCCGGCCCCGTTATGGAGATACAACCGGAAATTGAATAATATCCGGGAGAATATGGATTGCCCTCCCACCGGATTCGATGATTTTGAGGAACCGATACCGGATGATTTCAAGTTGTCACAGAATTTTCCCAACCCGTTCAATCCTTTCACGAATATCGATTTTACCGTTCCGACGGCAGACAGGGTGAAAGTGGTCGTGTACAACATTCTCGGGCGCGAGGTTAAAATCCTGACCGATCGAATTTATCCTCAGGGAGAGTACCGGCTTATGTGGGACGGCAGAGATGACAGCGGCAAAGAAGTGTCTTCGGGATTTTATTTTTACAGCCTGACTTCGGGTGATAAAACCGAAGCGCGGAAGATGCTGTTGCTCAAATAGGAATCGAAAATGCGTTTTATTATTCTGACAATAATGATTTGCTGTATTGCCGTGAGTCTGGTTGCGGCACCGCCGGTGAATATGCGAGGGGAATACCGCACGATGAAACCGGCTTTGACGGATAAGGCGGTGTTTTTCGATGCCAATCAACTTCTCATGTTCGTGGGTAACACCGGGTCGATAGCCATGGATCGAGATCAGTTATTTGGTCGCTATGAGGGTTTCTACTACCCGTTTTCTGGGGACACCTCGCAAATCACCGACGGGAGTCTGAATAAAGTCGTGATGTATGCGGCCGGGTTAATTCTGTGCGGTAAGGTTAATGGCGAAATAAGAACCGCGGTAGCGGCCTATGAGTATCCTGAATTCGTTCCGGGACCGATGAGCGGCGGGACGTTTATACCGGATGAGGAGTCATTCCGGGTGTACCAAATCGATTCCGAATCCAGTCCGGGCGATTACGATTATGACCATTGGCCAGCTGATCAGGGAGCGCCGGTGGATGCCGATGGCAAATCGTTGCTTCTCGGCGACCAGACTCTCTGGGCGGTTTATAATGACGCCGATCCGGCCGGCCATGATAATTATTACGGCGGCGGAACCCTGCCGCTCGGGATAGAAATCCGCCAGACGGTCTGGGGGTCGGATAATCCGGATGAAGAAAATATCCTTTATTTAAAATATCGGCTGGATAACCGGGGCGATCATCCGATCGACAGTTTCTATATTGTTTTCTGGGGAGATCCCGATCTGGGGGGGGCCAACGATGACCGGATCGGATGCGATACGGGGCATAATATGTTTTACTGCTACAACGGTGCCGATTATGATCTGTACTATGGTGATATTCCTCCGGCCTGGGGAGGGAAAGTGGTTTCCGGCCCGGTGGTTTCCTCGCCCGGTGATACGGCCGTATTCGACGGCAATCCATTACCGGATTACAAAAATATCGGGATGACTTCGTTCACCGGATATATCAATGGAACCGAACCGGATGAACCGCAGGAGCTGTTTCTTTATGCACGGGGGCGGGATGGTTATAATGATACCCCATTAATTAACCCGGAAACTGGAGACACAACGGTATTTATGGCGCCCGGTAATCCTCTCCGAAACCAGGGCTGGACCGATAAATTTTCCGCGGATAAGAGAATTCTGGTCGGTTTCGGACCGTTGACATTCAATCCCGGCGACAGTCAGCAGGTGGCGATTAAAATCGGTGTTTATGCCGAACGCGACCGTCTGTTTTCGCTATCAGTATTAAGACATTTACTCGATTCCACCATTGCTATTGATTCAGTGATAGATACGGTAACCTATATTCCGGCCGATTCGGTCAGGTTGGTGATACTCGATTACGGACTGGAGGCGGTTCGATTTTCACCTCTCAAAGAGCGCTGGTTAACCGGATATGATTGGGGCGGGGACTATTTTTACGGGGGAGCCGATTATGGCTCGGAGTTTTTCGGAAGTAGTATCAATCCGACCGCAAATCCAAAATCGTTCAGTTCGGTTGAAATCCGTTTTTCCTGGAGCAACTGCCAGCAGGCCTACCGTTATGAGAGAACCGGTTATCCCGCGAGTCCTTATCCCTGCCGCGGCTACTGGACCGTTCCATTCACCGTCTGGGATATCGACAACAGCCGTCAGCTCAACGCCGCCTTTGTCGAGGATCCTTTTTCGAATGTGTACGACATGATCTGGGACCCTGATTCCCTGATTAACCAGGGCGGCAATGAAATTATTTTCATTTTCAGTTCCGATTATCACGGTTTATATGCATCACATGACGGGCCCATCGATTATACAACAATGGATCTTCTCAATAACGCCGATTCACTGGATGTGATGTTTATGCTCTGGCCGGCCATGCTCGACGGCAGTGATATCAACTCACTGGATGATGGTCAGAAGTTGAGTTTTACGGGACAATTCATCAATCCGTCCGGTTTCCTCGATACGCTTTATTTTCGGGAACGAAATATGGGGGAAAGCGATGAACAGGGTTTCACGGTTCAGAGTTTTTCGGACGGTCCGAATATCATCGCGCTGCAAACAAGCGATCCGGCGGCCTTTGTGATTTCCAGCCCTCTTCTCAGGTTTACGGAGCACATTAATCAGCGGACTTCGGTGGTCTTTCGACCTTATCGGCCGGGGTTGTACGATGAGCGAATGTATGTAATAGATTCGGCCAGCGGGGAACTCCTGCATACTATAATATTATCAGCCTCCAGTCCGAATCCAACCGCTGTGGATGAACCCGATGGATTATTGCCGGGGGAATATTTCCTGGCGCCCAATTTCCCCAATCCTTTTAATCCTTCGACCGAAGTCTTCTATTTTCTGGCCCGGCGCTCACAGGTAGAAATAACGATATATAATCTTCTTGGCCAAAGGGTAAAGACCCTGATTAACGGAGATCAATCGGCCGGGGAGCACGCCATCATATGGGACGGGATGAATGAGCACGGAGAGCATGTGGCCAGTGGGATATATTTCTGTCGTTTCATGGCCGGAGATTTCGTGCAGACCAGGAAAATGGTTCTGGTGAAGTAGGTCATTGTTGACAATGGTACAATTAAAAAGGCCGCCCGATACCATGACGGCCTTTTATTTTTGCCAGGGATTGTTTATTCAGGTTTCATTAAAACCGTATCGCGGGGTGAAGCATTTTTGACATATGTTTCCAGCCAGCGGTCGGTTTCCCACAGAACATGCATAATCGATTCCCGCGCCTGATAACTGTGGCTTTCATGCGGTAACATCACCAACCGGGTAATCGCTCCGTGACCTTTGAGGGCGTTGTAAAACCGTTCACTTTGCATCGGAAAGGTTCCGGGGTTGTTGTCCGCCTCACCATGTATTATCAGGATCGGTTCATTGATGGAATCGACGTGCATGAAAGGCGACATTTCATAATAAATATCCGGCGCTTCCCAGAGAGTCCGATCCTCATTTTGAAAACCGAATGGAGTCAGGGTCCGGTTGTAAGCTCCGGTCCGGGCGATCCCGGCCCGGAAAATATCCGAATGGGCCAGCAAATTAGCGGCCATGAAGGCTCCGTATGAATGCCCGCCTATGGCTACCCGATCGGGATCGGTGACACCGCGTCGGACCAGTTCCTTGACCGCGGCCCGGGCATTGTCAACCAGTTGTTCGATGAAGGTATCGTTGGGTTCCTCATCGCCCTCACCGACAATCGGCATACTGGCCCGGTCGAGGACGGCGTAACCGCGCATAACCCAGGGAATCGGTGACCACCAGCCAATACGGGCGAATTGATAAGGGGAATCGGTTACCTGTCCCGCGGCATCGAGGCTCTTAAATTCACGCGGATAGGCCCAGATATAGGTCGGCAGAGGACCCTGTTCAGATGTATAACCGGGGGGAAGATAGAGAGTGCCGGTCAGATCAAGGCTGTCGGCCCTGCGGTACCGGATCAACTCCTTTTTCACTTCATTCATCTGTGGGTAGGGATGAGGGAAATGGGTTATCGGGATCAGTTTGTTTTTGTTCAGTTCCCGGATAAAATAATTGTGAGGTTCGCTTAGCGATTCCCGCCGGGTAAGGATGATATTGTCTTTTACATCCAGAATCCGAACGACTTCCTCATAATAAGGTGCCTCGGATTGCCACAGGCGGGCAGTTTTATGGGTTTCAAGATTGAAGAGGTCAAGGAAAGGCCGGTTACCTTCAGAGGAGGCTCCCTCGCCGATAAGAAAAATCGCCCTTCGGTCCTTATCCAGCAGGAGTAGCGGTTGTCCCTGTTCGTTAATATATTCCACCGGTGAGCCGGGATGATTGTACCGGTCTTCCCATGAGTAGTCCAGAATAATTTCCGGCTCGACCCGCATATCATCAGGAGCAAAGGCCCATTTCCGGATGCGACGCGTTGGCCACCACCACTCCGATACTATAGCCAGACGGTCGCCTTGCCACAGGATGTTATCGTACCTGAAATTAAGAGCGAAAAGAGGAATGGGATTACCCCTGAAAGGTGCTTTGAGAGTATAAATCTGGTCTCTTACCTCGCTTTCAAGGCGCGGATCACCCTTATCAAGGGCCTCGACCCAGCACAGGATGGCGTCGGCATCGGCCCGCCATTCGAATTGACGCGGTCCGGTGCGAACCGCTCCGGTGACGGTTGGAATTTCCTCAGCCAGCGGCTGGTCCGTAATCAGGCGGACGAAATCGCCGGTATTTCTCCAGATTTCGATACGATGGGGAAAGTTATTAATCTGTACGAGATAGGAGAAAGGCCGTTGGATTGTTTCCACCAGCAAATACTGGCCATCGGGCGAGATTTTATAAGAAGATATGATACCGGGGGGGCCGATATTTTCCCGATTGCTGTCAATTTCTATCCGAACCAGTTGACCGGTCAGATAATATTCCAACAGAGATTCATCGTGAGGATTTGTCAGGAGATCGGCATAAGTCGCGGCCGGAGCGATTTGTCCGAGATTCTCCTGAATAACCGGACCGGCAGGGATCGCCGGTTTCTCAGGAGGAGTGCCTCGATCGGGAAGAAGGATTTTGCAGATAAGAGCTTTGCTGTCGGGAGTCCATTCGATTGTTTTGCCATAGGCATCATTGAGTAATATATCTGCCAGGCGTCTGGCCCCGGGTTTATCGATATTATCGATTAGCCATAGTTCCACTCCGTTTGTCCCCAAAACGGTAAAAGCCAGTTTCCTGCTGTCCGGCGACCATTTAATATTGGATATTCTGGGGTTTTCAGGTAGACCGATGACCTTGGTTTCTTCATTGTCGGACCATTCTTTCAGCGATAGGCCGGTGAAGTAGGTTTGTCGCCCGGGGCTGTTAAACTGAGGATCAATACGAACCCCGGCCAGTCTCAGTTCCGGTCGTGCCACCTCATCAATTGGCGGGAAACCCGGTCGATCCATCAATAGCAGCCACCGGCTATCGGGGCTTACGGATATAAGGGGAGTCGGCGGCGCATCGATGATATCGGCTATTACCTGCGGCGGTGACTGGTATGTTTGTTCCGCCGGATTCATACCGGGAGCCGACTCAATGCCAAACAGGATCAATATCGCAACTAATCCTGCGGCAAGAGTGCGTTTTGAAATATGGGCATATATGGGACCTATTGAAGCCATCTTTTCCTCCGAGGCAGAAATTGACAAAAGGAATAGATAATAATGAAAAGAGAAAAGGTCAAGAACGGCCTGGAATATTAATTAATGAAGGCGGCAGATTACCCAGAAATAGCGGCTGGTTGCCGATTCAGTTCCTCTCTGATGGCCCGACCCAGTTGATTGATAGTATAAGGTTTCTTGATATATTGACCGGCGCCCAGTTCCAGGGTTTTATTGACCCGGTCGGTGGCTGAGAAACCGCTTACAATAACCGCTTTCTGTCCGGGATACATATTTAAAATTCCGCGATAGGTGTCGAGGCCGTCAAACCCTTTCTCCATAATCATATCAAGAACAATAAGGTCAAAGGATTTTTCCCGGAGGATTTCAAGAGCATTGTGACCATTGAAGGCGGTTTCGACCTGATAACCGAGGTTACTTAGGATTTCGGTGGCGATTTCCCTTTGTTCCGCGGCATCATCAATAATCAGAATATTTTCTTTTCCCCGGTAATCGCCGCATTGTTCGGTTTTGGTGACCAGACTCTGTTTACAGGCGGGAAAATAGAGAATGAATTCCGTTCCATGATTGATCCGGGAATTTATATCATAATAGCCTTTGTGATCCTGGAGAATTCCATAAACCACTGATAATCCAAGGCCGGAGCCACTGCTTCCCATCTCCTTTTTGGAATAGTAGGGCTCGAAGATGTGTTTTAAATACTTTTCATCGATACCAATCCCGGTATCCTTTATTTTAAGGATAATATAATCACCTTTGCTGATATTACCGAAACCACTGCCTAATTTTTCCAGGTAAGCTTCCGAGGATTCAATCGTCAACCGGCCGCCCTGCGGCATGGCATCGTAAGCATTTATGACCAGATTCATGATGATTTTTAACAGATGCGGAGCCGAACCCATGATTCGATCAATAGCCGGATCGAGTTTTTCTATCAACTCCACATCGGGAATGTTATTTTTCAGCTCCGTAAAACTGACCGATGACAGGTAGGCTTCTACAACCTCATTGAGATCGGTCGGGATCATTTCATAACGACCGCGACGGGCGAGGGTGAGAAGATCCTGAATGACTTCGGCGGCATCGCGGGCGCATTTACCCATCATGGTCAATTGCCTGCGGGCTGGAGAATCCTCGGGGAGTTTCATTAGAATCATTTCCGGATAAGCCACCAGCGGTCCCAGGATGTTGTTGAGATCATGGGCCACGCCGCCGGCCAGGACTCCCAATGATTCCATGCGGCGCGAACGCTCGAGTTGTTCATGCAATCGGGCTTTTTCTTTTTCGGCGCTGATGCGATCGGTTATGTCGGAGAATATACCGATTGACCCGATGATAACGCCCCTGGTATCATAATAGGGGGTGGCGGATATCTGCAAATGGCGCAAGGTGCTGTTTTTGTGCCTTATGGTTACTTCAATCCTGGCAATCCGACCCTCCCGGCACTGGCGGATACTATCGGCTATGATTTTCATATCGTCATCAATGACTACCTGTCGAACGTTCATGCCCATTATTTCTTCGCGGGAATAACCAAAGATTTCACAGGCAGCCAAATTAACAAACAGGAAGTTTTCATTATGGTCAATAATGCACATGCCTTCCGAGATATTTTCGACCAGGTCGCGATATTTTTTCTCTGAACGAAGAATCATAAGTTCCGACCGGCGCCGTTCGGTGATATCCCGGACAATGGCCCACATTCCCGAAGGGACACCATTCTCGCTACGGATTAAGTAGGTTCTGAGTTCGACCGGGAAAGTGGTTCCGTTTTTTCTGATGTATTCTTTTTCATAAGTATCGGAATATCCGCGCCTGAGAACCTGATCATTCAAGATGACTTCCTCAATCGGGTGCCATTTGGACGGAGTGATATCGCGATAGGTTAAGGCCATGATTTCTTCCGGACCGTAACCGAGCATTTTCCGAAAGGTGGTGTTGCATTCCACAATGCGACCGTCCATATCGACTTCAGCCGATCCTTCACGCATGTTCTCATAAAGCTCCCGATATTTTTTCTCAGAAAGTCTCAGAGCTTCTTCGAATTTTTTGCGCTCGGTGATGTTGATAATCACCCCCTCGATATATCCCTTTTCCGGATATATCCGTCCGGACATCAAGACATCCACCTGACTGCCATCCCGGATTGTCAGGCGCGTTTCGAAACTGGAGATTTCGCCCTTCTCCAACAACTGCCGGAGAAATCGTTCGCGTTCCTCAGGAGTGTAAAACAGGGTTCCCTTGATTTTGCCAATGACTTCTTCTTCGCTATCGTAACCGAGTGCCCTGACAGCCGCCGGGTTCAGTTTCAGCAGGGTTCCATCATCGATTCGTGATCTCCAGAATCCGACCAGGGCGCTGTTGTAGATATTACGATAGCTTTCTTCTCTTTTGGCCAGTTCCAGTTCCGCATTTTTCTGGGCGGTGATATCATAGGTCAATTCAACGGCACCAATGATGTTATTATGATCGTCGCGAAGAGGATGGGAACGGATCAACCAGTATCGCTCATCGGGAGATTTTATTTCGGCCGTTTGGGAGATACCGGTTTCAATACCCTTGACTACCGGGCAGCCAATGCAGGGTTCATCGCGGCCCTGCCAGATCTCATAACAGTGGCGGCCGATTAATCCATCGCGGGTAGCGTTGACCGATTCATAAGCGGCTTTATTCAGCCAGATGATTTCGTGATTCAGGTCATGAATTACAGCGTGTTCGGCAATGTGATCGAGAATGGAATCCGTCGCATAAAAAGGTGGAAGCGGATGGCCATTTTTTCCCATTTTATCTGTGTCAGGTCTATCTGGATGCATGATCAAAAAAGATAAAACGAATTTATAGTAGCCTTATCGTCATTATCCGCCATAACTGAAGGCCGACGGGCAAAAATACGCAATATATGAAAATCCCGGGGTGTGGCTTTCGCCCCGGGAATAGGCAGCTGTATGAATTTCGGTCAAAATCAGGACTGATCTGGTGCACTTTCGTTAGTGGCGGTTCTGATCTTCCCGCTCCCGATAAAATAATAAACCAGTAATCCGGCCCCGGCGGCAATCAGAAGAACGCCGAAAGCTACTTCGTCAGGAATATCGGGGATAATCCGGATTATAATGGCCGCCAGACCAACCAGGATAAAAACCAGTCCCCATTTAAGGGACGATGAAACGGTTCCCCCTGAGCCGGTATTGAGAATAAAACGGGTATCTTTGCCGATCATGTCTTTTTCGATAAGTCGTTTTCTGATATTATATTCCAGAACTATTTTGACTATGAAATAGATGGTCGGGAAGATTACAAAAACCGGCGATAAGTCTATTAGTCTACTGAGTGGATCCATAACTTACTCCTGATTTATATGGGTTATCATTTTGTTTTTCATCACATTACATTCTTTATTTGAATAGACCGGATTTCATTAAAAAGGTTGCAGAAAGAAAATCGGGAATTACGGCAACATTTTATTTCCCATAATAGTCTATTTATATAGAGTAAAATGTGGTTGAGAAAAATGGCATAATTGACAGAATTCTGGCCGGTGAAACCGCAGTCTTCGAACAATTGGTGACTGATTACCAGCGGTTGGTCAATCATGTGGTTTTCAGGATGATCCCGGATGATCATGATCGGCCGGATATTTGTCAGGATATATTTATGAGAGTTTATAGGAATCTGGGCAATTTTCGCGCTGATGCCCGGCTTTCCACATGGATCGCCCGGATTGCCTATAATCGATGTCTCGATTATCTGGGGCGGAAAAAAATATCTGTGACTGCCGAACCGCTTGAAGAAGCCGCCCGATTTATTGCCGGTAATGAACCGCGACCCGATGAACAGGCCGTCGGACAAAATCGCCGGGAGGTATTGGAACAGGCTATCGGTCAGTTGCCGGTTCAATACCGGATGATAATAACGCTGTATCATCTTGATGAAATGAGTTATGAAGAGATAGGGAAAATCATGAAACTTCCCATAGGGACGGTTAAGAGTTACCTGTTTCGGGCCCGCCGGCAGTTGAAAGAGACTCTCGAGGCCCGCTATTTGCGAGAGGAGCTTTAGCCAATGATGCATTTGAATGACATTGACATTCAAGAGTATCTTGATGGCCATGCTGGTTCCAGAACCGCCGGGATCGAAAACCATCTTAAAGAATGTACGCGATGCCGAGAAGAACTGGAGCAATATAAAACCCTGGTTTCGGATTTACAGATTGATATGATTGCGTCTCTTCCGGCTGATTTTGCCGCGAGTACTGCCGCGGCAATAGGGGAAATGAAAAAAGCAAAGGCCCGGTCCAGACCATGGTCCTGGATTCTGGGATCGACCGGAATTCTGGGTGCTCTGGCGACAGTCATATTCCTGGTTGATTTCGGGGCAATTTTTGAGGCTCTGATAAAATCCCTTACTCCGGAAAAGGCCAATATTGCTTTTCTTGGCGAATTGCGGGCTCTTCTGGAAAGCTCCGGGTTGAATCCGATATGGGTAATCTGGCTCGGGATAATATTGATTATCGTAAGCGCGCTCGATTATATTATCCGCAACAGCGGCCGGAAAACGACCACCATGATAATCTGACAGCGCTCCCTGCAATCGCTATTTGATGAACGTGTTCAATACGGTATTGAACTGGTCTAAAAAGAAAAGAGCATCATCGGAACCGATTTCGGTCAATTTTCGGGTGGCTTCACCCAGCCGATCATGCCCGGTTTTGTCCCCGGAAATTATTCCGGTAATGGCCAGGTACCCCTCGGCCATGAATTCGTATTCCTTTTCCCCGGCCCGGTGGGCCATTTCGCGTGATTTTTCGAAAGAGGCGGCGGCCTCATCATATTTTTGATTGGCCAGATATTGGGCGCCAACCATCCAGTAGGAATTGGACATTTTCAGATCATCATCGCCGAGTTCCGTGGCGAGACGGAGATTCAGTTTGGCCGCCTCAAGTCCTAACCGGCAATCTTCGCTGGAGATTATAATGCCGGGTTCGTTCCACCCCGGCCAGACACATGAAGCGAGGTTGAAGGCGATGACTTTGGCCTGATTCTTGAGGGCGACAGACCGGTTCGAATCCTGCGTCCTCAGGATTTCCGCCTGAGAAAGGCAATAGTGAATCCCGGCCTGCCCGAATGCCTTGACATGGTACAGGTTTTTGTCTTTCCAGTAGAAATCGTTGAGAAGATTGGAATAGTGCTCTCCCACCTGTTCCGGGTCACCCGGGGAATTAACATAATCAAAAGCCTTGTATAAATCCTGGCTTTCGAGCATATTCTTGACTGCCGCGAAGGTTTCGGCCCGTTTGGCTTCCGATATTTCTTCGCCCGATGTTGATTTTGCATTCGACATAACAATACCAATTACAAATAGAGTCAAAAGAATAATATTATAATAATGTCTCATTTTATCTCTCCCGTGTCAGGCCGCTGATTTTATTTAACATACGAAAGTTGCATTAAGATTTTGAAATATAATATCTGACGGATAAAAATGAACCTTAATATTCTGGATGATGCATATTGGGAAACACACCGAATTGTAACGTATGATTTTACCCGATCACTCGTTTCAGAAAACCGTCGGCGTCGCGGAGTCGCTGTTCGGCGGAGGATTTATCCAGATCGAGTTTCTTCATGACAATCGCCGTCTTAACCGATCCATCGGATTGTTTCAGCAGGCGGTCGGCCTCATCATAACCAATACCCAGAAACTCCATCAGCATTTTACGCGAGCGGGCGGCCAGTTTATCCGAAGTCGCCTTAAGATCGACCATCAGATTGCCATAAGTTTTGCCCAGAAGAATCATGGCTGTGGTGGTAATCAAATTAAGAGTCATCTTCTGGGCGGTGCCCGATTTCATGCGGGTGGACCCGGTTATAACCTCCGGGCCGACCGGCAGTTCAATCAGGATATCAGGTTTGATATCTGACTTTTCCACGTGATTACAAACGATAAAGGCGGTGGGACATCCAATCGAGGCGGCGTATTTCAATCCCGCGATAGTGTAGGGGGTCCGAACCGAGGCCGCCAGACCGATGACAAAATCATTTTTCGTGAGGTTCTTTTCCTTCAGATCGGCCACTGCCCATTCTTCATGATCCTCGGCCCCTTCTTTTGAAAGAACCAGGGTCTGATGACCGCCGGAAATCAATCCGACGACCCGGGAAGGATCAATCCCGAAAGTTGGCGGGCATTCGGCGGCATCGAGCACCCCCAGACGGCCGGAGGTTCCAGCCCCGAGATATATAATCCGTCCACCCTGTTTGAGTGTCATGGCCGCGGTATCGGCCGCTCGGGCGATTTCGGGCAGAGCTTTTTCCACCACCCCGGCGACTTTTTTATCCTCGTTGTTGATAAGACGGGTGATTTCCAGAGGAGAGAGAGTATCAATGGCGGCTGTACCGGGATTGGTTTTTTCAGTGCCCAATCGTGACAAATGGGCGATTAATTCCTTTTCATGCTTATCTTTCATGCCGGGAAATTAAGACAATTTATGAAAGTGGCGCAAAGGAAATTCCGGGCTTATTCAACAGCCACGCGAATGGAATCGCGGGGAGTGACAACGATCGAGCCGAAGCGGCCGACGAAATTCTCCCGGGTATAATTATCCTGAAAACCGCTTGGCAGGGAAGTCGGCAGGTTATATAGACTTCCCGGCGAACCACTGTAACTGTAAACATAGACATGATATAAACCGGTATCAATTTCATTGATACTGCCCGGCAACTGGAAGGCGTCGCGGGGGATGGTAACCGAGGTGACGCCGGTCGTAACGAATTCGTAATAGCCGGCGGCAATATACGCCGAATCTTCTATGATCACCCCGTAAGCATAGCCGGTGCTGTTAAGCGATATATTCCAAGACATCGGCACCGGGTTACCGCCATTGTTGATCCGGGTGTCGGGCAACTGCAAGTCTGTTATCTGAAAATCATTGGGAAGGGTGAATTGTATGGAATCCACAAATCGGGTTGAATCTTTGATTTTGAGATAGTAGCCGCCCGGCGATAGTGATGAGGCCGGGGATAATAATATTGAATAAACCGCGGTGGATGAGTCATACTCAAGGGTATCATCGCCCAGGGAAATTATGGCGGTTCCCAGAGGTTCACTGTCGAACTCCAAGTAGGCCGCCACAGAGATAGTATCATTGTCCAAATTTTTAACCAGGCCGCCCATTAGATAATAAGTATTTTCTCCGCCGTTATTTATATTACCGGCTGACCCGCCACAACCCCAGAGAACAAACGACACCGCCAGAAATTCGAATAATAATATGGTAATATTCTTCATCATAACTATTATACATAATCGGTTGATCGGCATATGGAATTAAGTATAAAATAGTATCTGCCGCTATGCCAGTAAAATATTTATTGGTCGGAATGGCATAAACCTGGGCCGAATCAATTCTCTTTTCCCTTGAAAAAAGTATGTTATTTTTGTAGATTTTCAGTAAATGGTTTGCTGATGTGCCCCAAAATCGCCAGATAAAAACAATTGTGGGTTTGGGCCGTAATGTTTACAAACAGCAATACTTCAACGGCCTGGGGGATAAGGATGGCAGGGAACAAAAGAAAGACAGAAAATGTTATATCTGACAAGAACAATGATTGTCCGGCCCTACGGAAGCAATAAGGAAAAATAATGAGCAGCCGGCAATCAGAGGTAGAAAGAAAACGGGCGCGGTTCGAAAATGAGGCTCTTATCCATGTGGATTCACTCAAACGAACGGCGCTGAGGATGACCAAAAATGAAGGTGACGCCGATGACCTGGTCCAGGAGACTTTTTTTAAGGCCTTTCGTTTTTGGGACAAGTTTCAGGAAGGATCGAATTGTCGCGCATGGCTGTTTAAGATAATGACCAACATTTTCATCAACAATTACCGGGCCAAAGCCTGGACCCCCCAGACAGTGGAACTGGAAGATGTTGATGATGATTTCCTGTTTGGCCAGCTTTCGGCACTGGGTCCGTCCGACAATCCTGAAAAGCATTTTTTCAATAAAGTTTTTGATGATGATGTCAAGCGAGCCATTGATGAATTACCCGAGGATTTCCGGCTGGTTGTGGTTCTCTCGTTTCTTGAGGGTTTCAGCTACCAGGAGATTGCCGAAATTGTCGGTCTTAATATCGGGACAGTCAAATCGCGGCTTCACCGGGGGCGGAAACTGCTTCAAAAATCACTATGGGAATATGCGGTAAAGAACGGTTTTGTTAAGGAATCGGCCAGATGAATTGCGAAGAAGCCCTGAAGAAATTATATGACATAATCGACAAGGAAGCCAGTCAGGTCGATATCGAACAGGTCCAGGAACATCTTAAAAACTGCCAGCATTGTATGTCACGATACCAGTTTGAAGAAATGTTCAAGGCCTTTGTTATCGAAAAGGCTCCATCTTCATCGAAAAACGAAAAGCTGAAAAGCAGTATCATGGAGCGGATCGAACGGACGGAAAAATCGCCCCGGTGGCGTTTTGGTAATCCTTTCCGATTCGGTGCCGTTCTGGCGGCCTCGGCGGCCGCCCTGGTGATATGTATCGTGGCCGCCTTTTCCCTGGCTGAAATTTATCGTCACAAAGTCTATACCTATCCTTTTGAAAAGGAGCATATGTCACGCCAGGAAGTCAGCAACATCAGCCAGGCTTCTTTCGGTGAACTGCTGTCGGCCCGAGAATACGTGACCAATGATGCTCATTATATGTCGGGAAGTGACGTCCCCGGTTTTGAACTGGTCCACGCCGGATTCGATGAAATCCTGGGTAATCGTTATGTTCATCTGCGATATACCGGGGGGGGGGGCGATATATCCCTTTTTATCGGCAAGGATGCCGATGTCAATCTTCCTGATTTCGAAAGAAAGGTAAAGGAAGGCACCGAGTATTTCCATCATGTTTGCCGGGAATGCCAGGTTATTTACTGGATCAGCGGTCAGGCCATCGCCATTGTCGTTACCGAGAATAAAGATCTTGACCTGACACAGTTTATACCGCCCGATGAATCGGTCTGACCGGACCCGTTCAATTAACCGACCTTTTTTATAGACTGAAGCCGATCGCAGGTGTATAATTACATCATGATCGGGAAATATATTTTCATTGTTTTTTTTATTCTCATAGCTGTGCCGAGCCGAATCCTCGCCGAGACTACCATTCATGACCCGGCGATAGCAAAAATTTCCGACGATATTTATATCAATAATTTCCGGGCGGCTATTGAAAGCAGCCAAAATATAATAGACCGGGAGCCGGGGAATCCGCTTGGCTATTTTCTTCTGGGCGCTATTTATCAGACGGTATCTGAAGAATATCGCAATGATTCATTCAAAGATGATATTGACAGCAATCTGGAAATGGCCATTGATCTGTGCGATAAACGTCTGGATAAGGATCCGGATAATGCCGGGTATTATTTTATTTCAGGAGCGGCGTACGGATATCTGGGGTTACATCGAGCCTTCCATGGCAACTGGTGGACGGCTTTTCGAGATGGATTAAAATGCAATTCCAATCTGAAAATAGCCCTTGAACTCGACAGCACCTTTTATGATGCCTACTGGGGGTTGGGCGCTTATTATTATTATCGAACCCTGAAAGCGAAGGATTTTATCTGGTTACCCTTTATCACCGATGACCGCGAAAAGGGAATGAGCATGATCCGGCGAGCCATCGATTCCGGTTTTCTGGCCAATGAACTGGCACGGCCATCGTTTTTGCGTATCTACACCTTCGAGAATCGTTATGACGAGGTAATTACCCTGGCCGATTCGCTCCTTGAAAGCGATCCGGATGATCCATATTATTTGCTGTATTATATCGAGGCTCTGCTGGCTCTGGGGAAAACTGATGAAGCTGAGGAAGCCATACTGGATTTGAAAGTAGCCTGGAAGGAATCATCATATTTCGACCCTGATGGGGCCCTGGAATCGGAACTGCTTTATGCCAGGCTGGCTTTGGCCAGAGGGGATGGGGATACTTTTAAAAAGATCATCGACTATCTTATTTCTCAGAAAAGCCGGGCTGACGAGAATGCCTACTTCGCCGAAACCTATAAGAAAGTCAAAGAAATCAAAGACAGGAATCGATGAATTGCGTTATCCTCATTTCTTTTCTGCTTCAATTATATGGCTTTTCCGGGGCAAATTCTCTGCCTGAATCACGAATCGAAATCATCAAAGCCGGCCAGAAAGCCTTGATGAATGGCAGCTGGAATGAGGCCCGGAAGTTATTCCGGGAACTGTATTATCGCGATACGACAGATCCGGTCGGGTATTTGATGAGGGCGGCGGCACTTCATGCGGAGATGATGGATCGCGAGGAAAACCTGTACGAGGATGAGTTTAAAAATCTGTGCGACAGTATCGGATTGAGCGCCGAGAAAAAAATGACCGCCTGCTCCTCCTCGGATTCGGCCCTGTATTTTCTTTGCCTCGGACACCGGTCCGCCTACCGTTCGCTTTGGGAAACACGATTCGGTTCAACAATATCTTCCATAAGTTATGGCATGAAAGCGCGCCGGAAATATCAGGCTGGTTTGAAATGCGATTCGACCCTTTATGATCTTTATCTCGGCCTCGGGTCATATCATTACTGGAAATCCGTCAAATCGGGAATCCTGAAGTTTACGGGACTTCTCAAAGATGAAAAAGAAAAAGGCATTCGGGAAGTCCGACTGGCCGCCGATTCGGCTCTTTTTTCGCGCGCAACCGCCCGTTCCTCGTTGATCTGGATTTTGATTAATGAAAGGCAGTATGATTCCGCGATTGACCTGTGCCGGGAGATGCTGGCGGAATATCCCGATGGCAATTCTTTCCTCTGGCCGTTGGCCGAGGGCTATTATAAGAGCGGAAATTACGATTCCTCGGCGGCCGTTTACGGGCGGTTGCTGGAACGCCTCCGAAGCCATCCGGGAAATTACTATAATGTAATCGAAGCGGCGTATTATCTCGGGCAGTCATATGATAAAAAGGGACAGGAGGACAACAATCCTCAATTGAGGCAGTACCTGAATTCGATTTATGATGATATCCCTTCCGCTATCAGGAGGAAACAAAAAAGCAAAATCAGGGTTCTTACAGGTCGGCATTGAAAAATAGAAAAGGCGATAATAACTGATAATAAATGGATACCATGAATATAATATGAACAATAACCGGGATGAGATTGAAATTAAACTGACCGGGGAAGTCTCCTGTGCGGGTTGAGCCTCGAAACTGGGGCCAAAGTTTTTGGCTGAAGTATTAAAAAGTCTTCCACCGGAAAGTAACCCGAATCTACTGGTCGGATATAATAAGGCCGATGATGCCGGGGTCTTTCGGATCTCGGAGAGTCAGGCGCTGGTTCAAACGGTGGATTTTTTCCCGCCGATCGTCGATGATCCGTATGTCTTCGGCCAGATTGCCGCCGCTAATGCCTTGTCGGATATTTATGCTATGGGGGGGACTCCCTTAACAGCTTTGAATATCGTCGGATTTCCGCCCAAAATGCCGGCATTCATTCTGACAGAAATCCTTCGCGGCGGCGCGGATAAGATTCATGAGGCCGGAGCCATTATTGTTGGCGGTCATTCAATTAAAGACAACGAACTCAAGTACGGGCTGGCCTGCACCGGAATCATAGATATCGATAAGATTATAAGCAATGCCGGGGCCAAACCGGGTGACTGCCTGCTTCTGACCAAACCGCTCGGAACCGGTATCATTACCACTGCTATCAAGAAAAAACTGGCCTCCGAAGCCGATACCGAGGCGGTTTCCTGCCAGATGGCGCAATTGAATAAGACCGCCTCAGAACTGATGAAGGAGTATGGCACCCGGGCCGCCACCGATGTAACCGGGTTCGGAATTCTGGGCCATGCTTTTGAGATGGCGGAAGCCTCAGAGGTTTCGATCGAAATCGATTATGCGTCATTACCGATCATTCCCGGTGCTGTCAAATACGCTGAGGCCGGGGCTCTGACCGGAGGGGCCAATGCCAACCGTGAATATCTTCAGGATAAGATAAATATTTCCCATCACCTGTCGCAGTCACAAAGAGATGTTCTGTTTGATGCCCAGACTTCGGGTGGGCTGTTGATCGCCCTTGATGACAATTCCTGTCAGCGACTTCTTCGGGACCCGCGGGCCGAAACGTTAAGTATTGCCCGGATTGGCCGAATTACAGAAAAAAACAGGATTACCATAACCGTGACATAGCGGCCAGAACGAACCATCCGGCCCGAAGCCGGCCATTTAACCGGAACAGGTCGAGTTCGCTCGACCGCCGGGATAAGTAATGGTCGGACTGAGTGACAATCGTCTCCGGAATATCACCTGGATTATAATCGGAATCATTATTATTGTGGGGTTGTACACCCGATTCTCGGCCCTGGATGCCGATCCGCCGCTGTATTTCGGCGGGCAGGGACAATCATTAATGACCGATGCGCATCATTATTCTTATTTTCCGCGCAACAAAGTCCTATTCGATCAGTGGGAGATGTTTGATACTTCCCGGTGGCGGGTGTTTGAGGTGACCCTGGTTTCCGGGTTAAGTTATATTGTTTTTTCCCTGTTTGGAATATCTCGTTTCACCGCCAATTTGCCGGGTTTGCTGTTATCTTTGCTCTCAATCCTGTTTTTTGTTCTGGCCCTGCGACGGATGGTTGATTTTCGGGGTATTTTTCTGGCCTTGTTTCTACTGGTTTTTAACCAGGTGCTGTACGTTTACGGGCGATTGCCATATACCGAAAACGGGCTGATTTTTCTGGCCTCGCTGATTTTCTTCGTTTTCGTTTATTATCGCGATAAATTATTCGGACAGATTATCCTGGGGATACTGGTGGCACTGGCGGCGCTGACCGGGAAAATTTTCGGCTATCTTCTTATTATTCCGGTGATAGCGGGCTTCCTGGTGGAATCCCGTGGTAACAAAACAACCGCTATTCTAACCGCGGTAGCTTCATGTCTGGCTTTATCGGCGGTCTGGGCCATTATTGTGTATGGAGGCAGTCTCAATCTCCTGCTTGGTTTTTATAAATCGCATACGGTCGGATTGCATGGATTCCCAGCCGCCTTCAAATCCCCCCTTACTTTTTTTGAAAAGCTGATCAGTTTCGGCAATGACTCGCGCTTTTATTACCGGGCTCCGGCTCTTGGTATCGCCGGATTCATTGCCTTTTTACTGATATTATGCGCCATATCACGGGATATTTTAAAAAACAATATTCCCCTGGTTTTCCTGATTGTCTGGTTTGTCGTCGGGCAGTTATTTTTCATGCCGCAGAATTATCGTCCGGTCAGATACATTTATATGTTATATTTTCCTTTGACCGGTCTGGTGGCCTATGTCTTCACCAGCAGCGCCATTTTGGCCGGTCGCCGCAATGGTGATCGAAGTTATCGTTATTATATTCTGATTTTTTTCCTTTTCTGGATATTTCTTGAGCAACTGGCCTTCAATATCCTGATTGAAAGAGTCTATACCAGCGTTTATCAGGATCTGGTCTGCTTGTCGGCGGCATTGGCGGCAATCCTGACCTATGTCGAGTATCGGACCGGGTTTATCGGATTTATTACGAGTCGTTATTTCAAAACGGCCGCGGTTGTTTTTATAATCATATTTACTCTCTGGAATTTTGGCTCCAATTATTATCAGCGGCAACACCAGATGTCGTTGAATATTAAAGAAGCCAGCCGGGATTTGGGGCAGATTCTGGATGAAAACGCAGTTGTCAGCGGTCCGATGGCGCCGACTCTGCTATTGGAAAATAATCTCAAGGGATTTATTTACGCGGTGGGAATCTCGGATTATGATCCCGATCTTTTCCGTAAAAACCCGGTGACACATTTCGCTTTCGATTTCAAAACCTCCGAGATGGTTATGGAAAAATATCCTGAACTTAAGGCCGCGGAACCGGTAACGGAATACTGGATCAATGACATGCTGATCATTGTCGTTCGTATAAGTGATTTAACCGGTAATGGAATTTCGGCGAACTATTATCCCACCGAATATGAACGGGGTCGAGAATATATATATAATCATCATTATGACAGCGCCCTTTACTACCTGGAGAAATTCGCAGTTTCGCATCCTGAAAATAAATCGGTTTTGCGGACGCTTGGGTCTCTTTATCCCCTGCTTGGGCAGACGGATAAGGGACTTGAAATCTTAAAGCGGGCCGCCCTGTTGTACCCGACCGATTTTTCCCTGGAAATGGACCTTGGAATCTACTACCAGACGCTGTATGTAGCCACCGGAGAAGCCTGGATGATGACCATGGCCAGGCAACATTATAAAAGAGTCCTGGAGATCAATCCTTACCATTGGGATGAAATCGATGCGGCCGCCAGGAAAATAACCAGTCGGGCGGGTCAAAACGGCAATTAATGCCCCATCTTATTTCTTGCCAACAGAATATTCTGCCATATCTTCATCTTACAAATGACTCCTTCCGCGAATTATAGCAATCCCGCCGGAATAATGCGATGGGTGCTAATTGTGGCCGTGGCCATGATTGGAATATATCTTCATGTGCATGATCTGGACAGTGATCCGCCGCTGTATTTCACCGGCCATGGCCAGTCATTATCAACCGACCCATATCATTATTCATATTTCGCCCGGAATAAAATACTCTTTGATCAGTGGGAAATTTTCGACAGTGCCCGGTGGCGGATGTTCGAAGTGACCCTGGTGTCGACCCTAAGTTATCTGGCTTTTTCGATCCTGGGGATATCACGATGGTCCGCCAATCTCCTCGGTTTGATTCTGTCGCTTTCGGCCATATTGGTTTTTCTCCTGGCTTTGCGCCGATGGCTTGATGCCAGAGGATTATTGCTGGTGATCGTTCTTCTACTATTCGACAAGGTTATTTATGTTTTCGGGCGGTTACCATATACCGAGAATGGGATGATTTTTATTCTTTGTCTGGCTTTCTATATTTTTCAGTACTACCGAGAATCTCTATCGGGGCGGATAATTCTTGGGATTCTTATCGCTCTGGCGGCCCTGGCCGGAAAAATACTGGCTCTGGTAGTAATATTTCCTGTGATTGTGTCTCTCTGGGTGCAACCGGGAGGACATAAAATCAAAGAAATCGGTCAGGTGATTCTGTCATGCGGACTGGTAATTATCCTCTGGGTGGTTTTTGTATATGGCGGAAATCCCAGCCGTTTGTTTGGATTCTATCAATCTCATATGGTTGGCCTTTATGGTTTTCCGGATGCTTTTCAATCCCCGAAGGCCCTGATCGAACGACTGATAAGTTTTGGGAATGATGCCCGATTTTATTTCCATGCTCCTGTTTTAGGTGGGGCGGTATTTTTATCAATTATGATCATTATTTATTCGGATTTTCGCAGAATACTTCGGGAACATGTCCCGCTTCTTTTCCTGATAATCTGGTTTGTCGCCGGCTGGTTGGTTTTTATGCCTGAAAATTACCGGCCGCTGAGATATATCTATATGCTCTATTTCCCGCTGGCCGGAATAGTCGGTTATGTCTATTCGCAAATCCAGCCGACTCCGTCCCAAACCCGATCCAGACCGGATTGGTTGAAAAGGCTGATTTTTATGATAATAATCTGGGTGGTTATTCAGCAAACCTGGTTTAATCTCTATCGCTATATAGAATTTGAATCAATATACCGTCGCCTGGTGTGGATCTCCGCTCCAATTGCGGTGGCGGTATCCCTGCTCGAATGGAAATTCCGGATTTTTCGATTTCTGGCTTTCAAGCGGCTGAAGGAATTTATCTTCTATGCCGCTATTATTCTGGTTCCGATAAACTTCTTTTTGCCCTTTATTAACTGGCAGAAACAGGAATCTTTCAATATCAAAGAAGCCGGCAATGATCTTGCCCAGATTGTGGGTGATAGGGCTGTAATTGCAGGGCCTATCGCCCCGACCCTGCTTCTGGAAAACCAATTAAAGGGGATTATCTACGCGGTCGGAATCAGCGATACCGATCCTGATTTCTGCCGTAATCTTCCGATTACGCATTTTGTTATTGATGCCGAGGCTTCTGGTGCGGTTATTCAAAAGTATCCCGAACTTGTTGCGGCACAGGAGATTGGCGCCTACTGGATCAGGGATACGAAAGTTGTGGTAGTCAGAGTGGCCGGTTTGACCGGGAATCCAGAGGCAGAGCAGTATCAACCAGGTGATTATGAGATCGGGCGAGATTTTATGGCCGTCGGTGTTTATGATAGTGCCCTGACTTTTATGGAACGATTTATCGCCCGGTATCCGAATAATAAATCAGCCCTGAAGATACTGACTGAATTATATCCGTTGTTTAATCAAGTTGACAAAGCCCTGGCCGCCGCCGAGAAGGCGGTTGGATTGTATCCGGATGATTTTTCGGTGTGGTTGATGCGGGCCGCGTTGTATCAAAAGCTCTATATTGCCACCGGGCAAACCGACTACCGGGATGTAGCCCGGAAGACATATCTTGAGGTGATCGCCAAGAATCCATACCAGGCTGATGAAGTCACATCCCTTGTCAATAAAATCGACAGCTATCGCGGGAAATAACCAGATTGGGGAAAAAACTTTATTCTTTCTCCGAAATCAACGCAACTTTGTTTACGACTTGCTTGTTATAATAATAAATTGATTGATAGTCCTCTCCGCGCGGAATCATCAGGATATCAACCAGGACTTATAGAAGTTTATAAAAGTTTTTAGTTGACATTGACTTATAAAAATCAATATCCTCTTTTAGAGAGGGCGGGTAGCATGGAAATAGGATTAATCTATTCAAAACAAAACGCTGATCACCAGAAGGCGGTGACATTTGTAAGGCGGGCAGTTGAGAATCTCGGTATTTCGGCTACCATTACAGAGCACGATCATCAAACCGCTTTTCCCCATCTGGTTGTAAACGGATTTGATCTGACCGGAATGCTCCAGAATCCGGCCAATTGTCGCGGAAAAGGAATTTCTTACGACCGGGTCGAAAAAATTATCGAACAGATCGCCTGGTAATTTTCCGTTCTATTGTTATAATGGCCGCCGTTTGCCGATATGGCAAGTCTTATGGTTTGGCGTGTGTCCCTGATGGGACGATCCGGGCCCGGATGTACCAACCGGTACGGTTAAATATTGCCCCGGCGATTAATGGTTGTGCGTTTAATTTGATGTCTGATAATGTCTTGGCATGGCAGGATAATTCCGGCATGGATTTTGAATAATATTTCCGTGAAAGAATGAATGTTCAATCATACTGAAAAGGAGTTATCCGATGATTCGTAACCTGTTAATCACTCTTATCGCAATCAGTTTGCTGACCATGATGGTCGGTTGCGGGGAGGAAAGGAATCTTTCATCCGGTGATGATACTCAGGATATAGCCGATGAATTCGGCGGATTTACCGCTACTGATGAGGCGGCGGCTTTTGGTGATCCGGCGCTGGCGGCAGAAATGACCGATGATGAGGATTTTGCCGATGAAATCCTGCTCTCTCCGGCGGTCGATTCAATTGTCAGCGATGAAGAAGTCGGTGCTTACGTTCTACGCCTGACCTGGGGTTCGTTAAATTATGATAGCACCGTTAATCAATTAACCGATTGGACCGGCTCCTTGACCATTTCCAGGGGAGCGGTCATCATCCGTAAAATTATCAGATTCGAACCCGGTCAGGATTATATCCTACCCCGGACTGAACCGACTCTGATCGAGTGGGTTTCACAGACTTCTACTCATTATGACGGCATTCTGGTCAACATTTATATTCCCCCGGTTGATACGTCCGACACCATTAATGCCGATACGCCGATAACCGTGTCGTTCGAAACCGAACCATTTTCCGTAACCTATAATATTACTGACCTGGCCTCACTTGATACGGTCTATTATCTGGATGATAATATCAACGCCGTCGCTGTTCGGGGTCATAAACTGGAGCCGATGGGATGCCCGAGAGGTTTTCTGGAGGGGCGCTGGGGTCACGATTCCACCGGGACGGCCATCTTTTACGGACGCTGGCTGGCCGCCAACGGTTATCTGGCCGGTCATGTTAAAGGTTACTGGGGTGTCGATGCCGACAGCGAATGGGTCAATGTTTTCTATGGCAAGTATATCGATGTTTTCGGTCATTTCGAAGGTTTGATCAAGGGCGTGTATATTCCCAATCCGGGACAGGGTAATGGTCCATCGAAAGACCGGTTTGGCGGCAAATTCTACGGGCATATTTACGATGCCAACGGCAGTGCTATCGGGGATTTGCGGGGACATTACGGGCTTCCACGAGAGAACAGTGATACCGGGATGGGCTTTTTCGCCGGTCGCTGGAAAACATACTGCAACAGCGCTGTGGCAGTCGATGACGGCTTTGATGAATAGAACAAGGCACATCTCTCTTTAATGTGGTTATTGCATAGATGAAAAGCCGGGTTATCTTACCCGGCTTTTCCTATGTGCAGTAAAAAAGGGGCCGGTTTCCCGGCCCCTTCGCCTGTGAAAGGAGATGAGATATGCCTCAGAGAGAAACTGATTGAGCCCTTTGTTTTATCTTATCACTGACAAAATTAAAATCGAGGCAGTTATACCCCGGTCTCTTCCGAGTAAATTCAGTCAGCTTCTGCTCCACGAAATCCATGAAATTACGGCGGAAATTATCCACCGAAAAACGGGCGGCATTGTCCCGCATTCGATATGGATCAAAATGATTCACTGATTCAAACTCGGTTACCGCTTCAATAATGGCATCGGGGGTTTGCTCGTGGAAAAACAGACCGGTTTCCCTATCGATAACAGTTTCAAGACAACCGCCTTTACCAAAGGCGATAACCGGGGTACCGCAGGCCTGAGCCTCGACCGGGACAATTCCGAAATCTTCCTCGGCGGCAAAGATAAAAGCCCTGGCCTTCTGCATATATTTTTTCAGGGCCGCGGTCGGCAGGTAACCAGTCATGGTTATATTTCTACCTGCCAGGGATTTGATCTTACGATATTCGGGGCCATCGCCGGCCACAATCAGCTTTTTATCCGGCATCCGATTGAAGGCTTCGACAATGGCTGTTGTCTTTTTATAGGAGACCAGACGCGAGGCGGTCAGGTAAAAATCGTCTTTATCAGTGGTCAATTCGAAAGCGTCAATGTCAACCGGGGGATAGATATGGACCGCCTCACGTCGATAGAATTTTTTAATTCGGCGGACGATAAACCGGGAATTCCCGATGAAATGATCGACCGTGTTGGAACTGCGGACATCCCAATTACGAATATAGTGCAGTATTAATCTTGTCAGCCAGCTTTTGGGGCCTTCGGTTAATTCGGCTTCATCCAGGTACTGATACATCAAATCCCAGGCGTAGCGTATCGGTGAATTGACATAAGCGATATGCAGTTGATCCGGGCCGGTGATGACACCTTTGGCGACGGCATGGGAGACCGAGATGACCAGTTCATAACCGGTCAGGTCAAACTGTTCAATAGCCAGGGGCATGAGCGGCAGATAGCTTCGATATTTTTTGCGGGCCAGAGGAAATTTTTGTAAAAATGAGGTGGTGGTTGGTTTATCCAGCAAAAATCCGCGCTGTCCCTGGGGAATAAAATCATAAAGAGTGAAGATATCGGCTTCGGGATACAACCGAATGATCTGTTCCAGCACCCGTTCCGCACCGGCATAAGTCACCAGCCAGTCATAGACAATCGCTGTTTTCATCGGTCGATATCCTCTATTAAAAGGCTTGTGCGCCGATCCCGGAAAGGAGCGGTCAGGTTGATTTGTTTCCGGGGACGACTGCTGTAATAAATGTCGGTCAGGATAATTATCAGGGCTGTTATAAATATGGCGGTCAAACCGCTGATTAATATCAGCCGGAGGCGAAATGGTCCCGATTTGGTCGCCGGAAGGTTCGGCGAATCGAGGATCTGTACGATGGGGATATCTTTCTGGGCTTCAAGTTTGGCCAGTTCATACTGCTCCTGGAGAAGAGCGTAGGTCCGGGATTTTATTTCGATATCCCGTTTCAGACGGCCAATCGTTTTGAGAATAACCGGATTGGAAGTCATATCCCAGTTCCGGTTGGTTAACTGGAAAGTTTCAAGACTGTCTTCAACAATATTTAACTCGGTCCGACGCGTGTCAATTTCATGTTCGAGATAGCGCACATTCTGCCCCGCGGTCGAACGTCTCTGGAACCTGTTAAACCTGTCCAGTTCCGCCAGGTAGTTTGAAGCAATGGATTGAGAAAGTTCCGGATATTCGGTTTCCACTTTCAATTTGATGATGCCGCTTTTTTTATCGGTGGTAATATCAGTAAGGCCGGATAGTCGAATCCGGAGAATATCGGGATTATTGGAACCGAAAAATTCATTCAAGGTCATCGTCTTATCTTTACTACCATCATGGAAAGTGTATTCCTTGCCAAGGACGGCATCGCGGATCACATTTGAATAGAGAATATCCGGAAACAGCCTTGAAGAATTGGCCTCAGGACTATTGTCATAACCGGCCAGACCGGTCAACTCCCGAAGCGTACTCAGACGATCTGTCCCCCCGGCGGGGAGAATTGAAGCTGTCGAGGTATAGCGATCGGGCAGAAACATAAGTATCATGGCGGTAATAATCATAACTACGGCGCAAATCAGGGCTATCGGGCGGATATTTTCTCGTAACAAACCAATCAGATCGGAAATATTGATTTGGAATTCGTTTTTATTCGGTTTGGAAACATAACTTTTGGCGTTTTGTTGTGCCCTAACCGGTATTCCCCGAAAGAATTTTTTTAGCGTGATTTTGCGTATCATTCACAGGCTCCCATTTCTCTCCGCAAAATATCTTATTCAACTCCGGTGCCGGTTTTTTCGGGAAATGCGATTGGAATCCAAGGTGTTGATAATTAGGGGCTTAAGAGGAAGGGCGGGAAAATTAAAAAAGTTGCAAACTAATAAATCAATCCTTCCTTTCCCGGGTTATCCCGAAAAATTTTCCGTAAAGGGTATTTTCGCGGAAGGATTAGTTTGCCGTTGAAAATTCGTGTGTGAAAACCACCAGAATAATAAAAATAGGCGGGATATTGTGCCAGTAGGTCAGCACATCGGCCGAAAACATATTTGAGATTATACCGATCCAGATGGCCAGGACCAAAATTCCGGATGGGCGGTTATGCCTGAATCTGTCTATCCCGGCTCGGAATCCACCATAAATCAGGAAGATCAAGGCCATAACTCCAACCAGACCCATTTCAAAAAGAGCCTGGAAGAAATTATTATCCGGCAGGGAATCATAAAAATTATCCAGCGATTTATAGCCAAGACCAAATGGCCAGGCCATGATATTACCTGACCACAGTAACCAGGATTTTTCCCAAAAAATTGTGCGTCGGCTTGAGACGGTTTCGAAATCGGTTGTCAGATCGGAAAATGAATTCAATCTCTCACCAAGCATATTAACAGCTTTCAGAATCAGGTCATTTTCAACAAAGGTACCAAAAAGACCAACCGCCAATAAAATTATCATCGCGGAAATAAAAATCACTTTCAGCAGTCGTCGGGGATTACGGGTCAGCGGGGCCAGGATTACTACCAGTCCGATGGCCAGCAGGACAATTCCGCCGCGGGATAAACTCAGGGTCAGGGCGCCCGTTGATAAAATCATTGCCGACCACGCCAGAAAGATTTGCGCTCGACGGCTGAAGGTTCCACTGATTTCTTTCCCATAAATAAGCGTCCAGATTCCCACCAGAGAGACCAATCCCATCAGGTTGCCGAAGGACCCGGAATCGCCGTGGGTTCCGGCGGCGCGGAAAATAAACTCTCCCAGCGAGGCGAAAGTCTGTGAAGGTTTATAAGAGTATCCGGCCAGATACATTATAATGCCTGCCAGAGCGGCCAACCCGCCGCCGACCAGAAAAAAAAGAATAATCCGGTCGATTCGCATTCTTGCGGCGATCAGGACGGCCAGCAAGACCGGCAAAAGCATCTCGATCAAGCGGAACAACTTCATGAAGAGAATAGCGGAAAAAGTCATCTGTTGGATCGAGAAACTGATGAAGGAAATTGCGGCTACCGTTACAAAGAGCAGAAACCCCGAGGTAAAATACCCGCTGATTTTAAAACCGTTTTGCCCCAGATGATAAATCAGGTAAATCATGGCAGGGATGGTCAGGAGGTCAAGGACGCTGATCTCGATCGGACCGATGGGCAGGGGAGGGAATAGCGGCAGGGCAAACAGGTAAGCCAGAAGGAGTCGTTCCGGTTTGCGTATCAGGTAATAGTACAACCCGGCGAGGATTAACACGCCAGGAATAACCATCAGATATAGCATGGGGTAATATTTTAAACTTTTATAATTCAGGCAAGCAGCTTTTGATATTCATCGAGAAGCCGCTCGGTTATTTTCTGCAGGGAGAATTTTTCTTCGGTGATTTCACGGGCTCTTTTGCCCAACGCCGCCCGGAATAGAGGCTCACCGGCCAGACACTCCAGGCAATCGGCCAGAATTTTCGGTGATCCGGGATCAAACAGCAAACCGGATTTTTCATGTTCGACCAGGGCACGATTGCCGGGAATATCGGATGCAATCGCCGGCAGGCCGCAGGCCATCGCCTCCAGAAGGGCATTGGACATCCCTTCCCATAATGATGGTAATATAAACACATCGGCGGCCCGAAGGTAATCTATGACATTATCAACGGCCCCGGCAAAAATAACATCGTTCAAAATATAATCTGAAGCCATTTGCCGCAGTTCTTTTTCAGTCGAATAATATTGTCCGCGACCGGTTCCCAGGAGAATAAGTTTCGATTCTACGTAACCGGATCGACGGCGGTAATGATTCCAGGCGGTCAGCAGGGTGGTCAGGTTTTTTTCCACGGCCAGACGTCCGGAATAGACGAAAACCACTGTCTCGGTCGAAAGCCCCAGCCTGTTTCGCAGGGCCGCCTTTTCATCGGGTGTGGCCGGTGCGAAGAAATCAGTATCTATCCCATTGGGAAGGTCGGAAATATTTTTCAATCCGTTTTTATTAAGAGTGTCTTTGATTTCGGGGCTGATAGCCAGGACCCGTCCGGCCCGGCGTATCAGATTTTTTCTGACGAATTTCAAAATCGGCAGGATGAAAAGCAAACGGGTAATCCGCGAAAAAAAAGATACTTTTCCCGATGCCGGCATAATAAAGCCATCCTTAGCTCCGGCGTAATTGAGAAAATTAGAAAGGGGAATTTTAAGGACATAGGGTTTCTTTGTGATCAATCCGGCCAGCATAGCGCTCCATTCCAACGGGTTGACTCCATGACAATGAACCAGATCGTAATCATGGCGGTGCCGGATAAGCCAGCGGGCGGCGGGGAGAGTGCTTTTAAGTTTGCTGGCCCCGGAGACGCCGGTGGCTGACAGGCGATGGATGGTCAGGCCGTCAAGATTCTCGGTATCGCGGAGATCTTCACGGGAACGCCTGGTCAAGACTATCACCCGATGTCCCTTACGGATAAGTTTGAGACTGAGCCTTAGTGCCTGCTGTTCGGCGCCACCGACCACGGGATAAAACTGGTCGATCAGCATCAGGATGTTTTTCTTTTTTTCATCAGGCATCGGGAGCGTACCTTCTCAGCCAGAGTTCCAGATAGAAAAGAGCAAACAGGGCCGGGCTGTGATCATGAGAACCGGCGGCATGTTCCCGGATCATTTTCCGGACTGCCTCCGGTCGAACATACCTGGTTGTAAGGACCCCGTGTCCCAGTAATTTATTATCGATCTCATGTTGCAGAGAATCCCGGAACCAATGTGACGCGGGAATCATGAAACCCATTTTATCCCGGTAGATGACTTCGTGGGGAACATATTTCTTGGCCAGTTTCTTAAGCAGGTATTTGCCGATATTACCCCGGGTCTTCAGCCGTTCCGGAATCGTGGCCATAAATTCAATCACCTTCTGGTCAAGAAGCGGGGCGCGGGTCTCAAGGGAACTGGCCATGCTGGCCCGGTCCACCTTGACCAGAATATCATCGGGTAGAAAGGCATGCATGTCGCTGTAGAGCCATTTGTTCAATCGATCCGGGGAAGAGAGATACAATCTGGCCGGGCGGCTGGAAACGGCATTCTCAAGACTGGCGTTGAACTGATCGGTGTAAAGGTGCTTTCTTTCTTTTTGAGGGATGACCGATGACAGTTCCAGTTGTCGTTGATGACCGGGTGTGGCCAGAATGCTGAGTTTTCTTTTTATCGGAGGAGGAGCCAGGGGGAATCTGGCGGCATAACCGGCCAGCCGCCTCATGCCGGGGATATGATCGAGTCGGCGGGCGGTTTTGAACCGGGTGTAACGGTTATAACCGGCGAAGACCTCGTCACCGCCATCACCGGACAGTGCCACGGTTACATGATGGCGGGCCATCTGCGATACCAGGTAAGTGGGAATCATCGAGGAATCGGCAAAAGGCTCATCGTATTGCTCCAGCAATACCTGAAGAACCTGGAAAATATCCGGTTCCAGAATATCCTCGTAATGCTCCGTTCCCAGATGAGCGGCCACCTTCCGGGCATATTTGATTTCGGAGTAATCATCCTCGTTAAAACCGATCGAAAAGGTTTTCACGGGCCGGTCCGACAGATGGGCCATCAAACCCACCACCAGGGAAGAATCCACTCCGCCGCTCAGGAAAGCCCCCAGTGGTACATCGGCAACCATCCGCAAGGAAGTGGATTCCAGTAACAGCCGTTCGATTTCCTGCAGAGCCTCCTTTTCATCGGCCGGGCCATCATCGGTATATTTGATATCCCAATATCGCCTGGTTTCCACCCGGTCGTTTTCATAGACAAGAAAATGACCGGGGAGCAGTTTTTGAATATGCCGGTAGATCGAGTCGGGGGCCGGGATATAGCCGAAGGTCAAATAGTTATTGATAGCATCCGATGATATTTCTCTCTCCACGGATTGATCGCACAGCAGGGCCTTTATTTCGGAACCGAAGACGAATTTGCCGGGCCGATGGTAATAGGCGACCGGTTTTTTCCCGACCCGGTCGCGGCCAATCAGCAGTCTTTTTTTGCGCTCATCCCACAGCGCAAAGGCAAACATTCCTCGTAAATGCGTGATACAGTCATCACCGTAATCTTCATACAGATGGACGATGGTTTCGGTATCGGCCCGGGTAGTAAAGGTATGTCCGGATGATTTGAGTTGTTTTATCAGATCACGGTAATTATAGATTTCGCCGTTGAAGACAACCCGGATGGTGCCATCTTCGTTGCTGATCGGCTGGGAGCCGGTGGCCAGATCGATAATACTCAAGCGCCGATGTCCCAGGCCGACTCCCCCGTTGATATAAAAACCCTCCGCATCGGGCCCCCGATGCACCAGGGCATCGGTCATCCGTTTCACCAGTTCTCTCGAAACCGGATTTTTTAAATCGATTATACCGGCAATACCACACATTATCTTAGGGTTTCACTTTCATCGTATTCCGAAATAGTAAAGCGATATTTACCCGAGGCAGTGGCTTCAATTTGATCGACAAAATCAAAATCGACCTGACAATCATCGCCCATGGCAAGACGGATTTTTCCGGTAATTTCATCGAGGGTCAACCGGGAAATGGCACCTGAGCTCTTTATTTTTACCGTGATACGGTTCCTGTCATTCTGGATAAATTGAAATTTCCTAATGCCACCATTATGGTTTAACAGGCGGATTAAACGAATGAAATATTCCGGGAAGATGGTATGCCCTTTGGAGTTTTTGAAAACATCGGTGACCCGGCCGATAACCTTCTGGAGCCGGGGATAATTACATCCGCACGGACAGGGTTCGTACTCTTTCATAATCCCCAGGTCACCGATCCGGTAACGAATAAGCGGCGTGGAATAATTGTTCAGATTGGTGACGACGATTTCTCCCTCGTCTCCGGACCGGCATGGTTGCCCATCGGGACCGACAACTTCCAGCAAATTATGCTCCATCATGATATGCAATCCATCATGGGCCGGACATTCGGAAGCGATGGCGCCCACCTCGCGCCCGCCGTAATGATTGAAAACCGGACATTGGAAAACTTGTTCAATATCCCGCCGCATGAAATCATGGAGATTACTCGCCGCCGTATGTATCAGATGCTGAGGGGCTATCCTGAGATTGTGTTCACGGATAAAACGAGCCAATTCATATATTGAATCGGCATAGGTGCGAATCATGGCCGGACGATGGTGGTTGAGTAATTCGATGAACTCCCGTTTATCGCTATCGGTCATCCTGAAACTACTCAAAATTATTCGATTACGCAGGAAATCCGCAATCCGCATCGACAACGGCTTTTTCCCTCCAAAGGTATCACGCTCGGCGCCCCAGATAAAAATCTCACTGTCAAACGGATCGACTCCGCGCCAGTCTTTAAGGAGAAGCAAATTGGCGGTGTCGGCGATGGTATAGGCTTCATCCTGGCGCATAACCACCGGCTGACCGGTAGAGCCACCGGAGGAGTTAATAAACGACTTACGGGTTACATGATCATCGGCCCGGAGATTTTCGCCGGTATCCCGGATAATGTCCTTGGTTAAAAACGGTATCTGAGCTAATTCCGCAAGCGATTGCAATTGTATTCGTCCATTGATCACCAGGCCATTTTTACTGAACAACTCCCGATAATACGGAACATGGTGATAAGTATGGTCGAGTAGATTGTTCAATCTGACGAGTTGTCGATGATTCAGTTCTGAAAGAGAAAGCGATTGATTGGCTTTAAGTATGCGGTAATCATTTATGATTCGGGTTTTATTACGGAAATATATTTTTCTAATGTACTTTTGCAGCTTCAGCATTGTTTGCAACCTCCATTCTGGTCGAAGAAAAACGGCGGGTGGCCCGGAAAGTGAGCCCGGCAAGGAGGCCTCTGGCCAGAACAATATTTATCGCGGCCCCGATATGACCCAGCCAAGGGATAAGGAACCAGGCCGAAGCGAATCCGGCCAGTGAAGCGGTCATGGTAATTTTAAGATAAAGCCGATCCTCCTTGATAATCAGCAGATAATTGGTGCCATAACAGACAATAATGGCAATCAGGATTGGACTGAAGGAAAGGATGCGGAGCAATATTATAGAGGATTCATAACCGGCTCCAAAAATGACGCCAACCAGAA
Source organism: Candidatus Zixiibacteriota bacterium (assembly GCA_016933955.1). NCBI lineage: Bacteria > Pseudomonadati > Candidatus Zixiibacteriota > Candidatus Zixiibacteriota bacterium. The sequence continues at coordinate 93,312 of JAFGTT010000026.1, read as the reverse complement.
ACCTCGCCTGCCAGAAAACAAATACTGAAATTATCAATCCGGTTCCGATAATGATATTACGAAAGCTCCTGTGATCGGATAACTGCCGATTCAAATAGGGGAAAAAGGTCTGCGAAATGATATATATAATCGAATTTAGAGCTTCCATAACTTTGGAGGCCGCGGCATAGTAGCCGACCAGAATATTATTGGTCAATAATCCCAGGATGAAGGTTGCCGAGTTATTATAAAGCTGCGGCATCAAACCGGTAATGAAAATGTGGAATCCGTCTTTCAGACGCCCTTTTATATTTTCCATCCCCGGCCAGAAAAGCCTGACCTTGAATTGACGAAAAGCAACCGTCAAACCGATTAACCCGGCAACCAGAAAACCAAGAGAATTGAGGATCGGCACCAGATTGTAGTCGGCCGCCCTTCGGACAAAAATGAAAATGGAAATGGTGAACAGCGATTTTGCGGTCAGATTGATGATAGTGATGTATTTCATCCGCTCCATCCCCTGGAAGAACCATTCCGGGAAGATAGTATAGCCGAAGACCATGCCATAAGTTGTCAGGTACAATATCCAGTCGGGACGGAATTTTGCAAAGGCAAAAACAATGACGCCCAGAGAAAGGAACCCGGCTGTAGCCAGGGCCAGTTTGATAAATATAACACTGCTGAAAATTATATCCACCGCGTTGCGATCATCGCGATTAACGGCAATTTCCCGGGTAGCCGAAAGATAAAAGCCATAATCGGAAATATTCATGAAATACCAGACGAAGGCCTGGGCGAACATAACCAGCCCGAATTTTTCGACTCCCAGGATGCGTGTCAGATAAGGAAGGGTGATTAGAGGCAAAATGTAATTGATGCCGCGCAGAAATGACAGTGAAATGAAATTTTCAATAAGTCTTGTTTTCCCGCCACTATTAAATCGCCCCGTAAGATTCTTCATGAAACCGGGCTCCTTTGATGCCCCGTCCCGGTTATTATATGAATGGCGTTCATCCATGAATTATATATTTCCCCTATGCGACGCAACGTCGCCTCGGGCATCGGCGACAGACCGGAAAATCAATCCCAGCGGCCTTTTTTATCCGATGCACTCCCTATATCGGCCCCATTAAACTATAAGCGTTAAGCCATGCGTGTTTGCTAATCCCGGTGATATTTTACTCATAGCCTTACCGCTTTACTTCGGCATTAAGGCCGATATGCTAAACATTACCGCTCATACGACAACATCCCGCTGTCATTTAATCTATATTATTACGTTAGGGAATGACCCCAAGTCAATAAAAAACTATTGAAAGGCATTGGCTTATAATAATGTCAAATAATCCGACCAGTTGATTATGCAGTCACTTAACCGGCAAATAAAATCACTGACTGATTTCCTGTTCGAGGGCGGGAATAAGCGAATCAAGATTATAGAATTTCGGGGTTTGCTGGCGATATTTTTTGTAAATTTCCAGGGCCTCACGTTTTTTCGCCATATCTTTCTGTTCCGAAAGCACATTGGCCAGATTGATCCAGACCGGGATTTTTTCGGGATTCAAGGCCAGCGATTTACGGAAACACTGCTCGGCTTGTTGGATATTTTTCAAAGTGATAAAATTGACGGCCATATTGGTGTAGGCTTCCGCCGAGGGGCCGAACCGGTCGATATGGGCCTGGAGGAAATCATTGGACTCCTCAGTTTTACCCATCTGGGCCAGAGTAGTTGAGAGAGACAGGTAAGCGTTCCAATCATCGGGATTATCGGCCAGGATCAGCTTGTAGTATTTTACCGCCATGCCATATTCATTTTTCCGGTAGTACAATTCCGCCAGGCGGCTCCAGTAGAGTTGTTCGTTGTCACCCATACTTACCAGCATGGCGATGGCATTGATGGCGCAGTCATAGTCGCCGTAGATGGGGCAAAGGTGGATCAGTTCCCGGTTAACCTCGGGATCCCGCGGATATAAAATCCGCGTGTGGCGGAAATAAACCAGGGCCGAGTCGAGAATATCGAGCCGCTTAAAACAGATTCCGATATTAAAGAGAAAATCGCGGTCGGACGATCTTATTTCCAGACCTTCTTTAAACAGCTTCAGGGCCCGATCGGTATCACCCGATTGCAGAGCCAGATTACCTTCCTGTTTGAGGCGCCGCGCCTCATCTTCACTCCTGCCGCAACCTCCGCCTATTAAAAGGATGGTTGTGACCGCCAAGAATATCGATATTAGTACCATCCGATTTTTCATACCTTCGTATAATACCCAAAAGCGACTTGATTTTCAAGCCTGATTGCGTCATTTTAATTAAGATGATAAGATTTTTATTTTCGATATTTCTTGCACTGATGGCGGTCACTCCCGTCCCGGCCGACGATGGTATTTCTGATTTTCCCCCCGGCAAAATCGCTCTTAATCTGAATCTGGGTGATATTTCCGGAATCGGCGAATTTAACTGGGAGAATCTCAATTACTGCCTGGCTAATCATTTTGATTATCTTCTCTGGCTTAAGGGGTGGGAATTTGAAATAATTTCCGGTGACTCCACGAGAGAATTACCCGTCAATATGAATCGTCTGTCGAACAGTGAGTTTCGTTATCTGATGAATGTTGATATCAAGGCATCTTTCCGTAGCGGTAAAATCCATACAATTAACGGCAATGGTCAGGGGAAAGAAAATTATCATGGTTATCTGGATTTGACCATGACCGTTCGGCTGTATGATCTGACCGATGGCGAAAAATTAATTCGGGAAAAGAAGTCAGGAGCAAAGGCGAGAGGAGAATGGGTGAAAAAAACCGAGGCTGGATATTTTCCGGAAGAAATGACTTATCCTGAATCGCCCGATTTTGTTATCAGGCGTGTAATAGCAGAAGCCCTTGAATTTCTTCCCACATATGGACGACGGATCGAAAATGGCCGGGACGATCTGCCGGTCTGTCTGGTGGTTGATTCGGCTCTATTCGATAGCCGTGGCGGGATAGACAGTACTGTCTATGCGGCCTGCGAGTATGCCTCTCGGTCACTCCGTCGCCAGTTCGGTTTCGGACTTAATATCTGCCGCGAGGAAAAATCGTCGGCTGAGCCGATACCAATAAATCAGCTTGGAACCATTTTTGATTCTTTTGCGGGTTGCCGGCCCCGTCACGGCGATACCATAACCGTTGCCATCATCCGACCGCTGGATCCGGAGCGTTTTTATCTCGCCGATCAGGTTACCCGGATAGGTCTTTCGGATCTGGGACGGAGAACCATGATGATGGCTGATCTGATTCCCCCCGATAGTGCCGAGTGGGAATGGAAGGGTTTACTTAATGGTCAATTGTTATTACATGAGATCGGGCATCTTCTGGGGGCCATCCATGTTTCCGATATCAGCTCGATCATGACTCCCCGAACCACCTGGGTCGCATCGGATCATTTTGATTCATTGAATCAGGATATAATTACTCATCTGAATCAATCCTCAATCGGTTTGAACGGGGTTTCCGATTATCTCAAATTGGTGGTTTCCAGCCTGGATAATACCGGCTATCGATTGGCAGATTATCCTGCGACTTTTTTCAGTTATGTAAATCTTAACCGTCATCGACTGGGCGAGACCGATTTCGGTAACAGCGCGATCGGGAAATCGATCGGTTATGCTCTTGACGGATACCGGCAATACCTTATGAAAAATAATTGGGGAGCCCGCGACCTGTTCTATATGTCCCTGGTCTGCGATTCAACCCAGGGTTCTATTCATTATTACCTGTCCCGTGTAACCGACGGCAAACTCTCGGAATATCATCTCAAACAAGCCTGCCGAATCGGTTATTATAAAGCCGTCGGCGACTATTACTCGAAATCCAGATGATAATCTGAAATTCGGTTTAAAAAAGATCACCAAATTTCTTGACAATGCGTATTACATTGTAATAATTAGAATCGAAATTTTCGTATGAAAAAAGCAGGGAACCAGGATGTGAATAAAAATAAAACGGAAATAGTGACATTCAAAGCCGATAAATCTCTTCTGGAGGCCATGAAAGGAATTCCCAATCGTTCGGAATTTATCCGGACGGCGGTTCTTAACGCGCTGGAATCGGCCTGCCCGCTTTGCCGGGGAACCGGAATCATGACTCCGGCGCAAAAAGAGCATTGGGAGTTATTTGCCAAAGATCATGCCGTCGAGGAATGCCGGGACTGCCATGAACTCCATCTTGTCTGCAGCCGAACTCGAAAGGGAAAGCGATAATGAATATGAGTGAGTTGTATATGATATTTCGCAGGATTTCATTGATTTCGGTGTTAATCCTGTCGTTGATTAATAGTATCACTTCTGCCGCGGAGAAAATCAGGGTATCGGTCAGTATTCAGCCTCAGGCGTCCTTTGTGAAAGAGGTGGGCGGGGATAGGGTCGAGGTCGAGGTGATGGTGGCTCCGGGGCAGGCGCCGGAGACCTTTGAGCCGACCCCGAAACAACTGGCCCGTCTTTCGGAAACCGATTTGTTTTTCAGAATCGGTCTGTCATTTGAGGATCAGTTAGTGGAAAAATCGTCTCAAATTTTAGCCCATACCATGATGGTTGATCTTCGGACCGGAATCAAACCCCGGATTATGGAGGAATACGAAAACGATCACCTCCATGGCCACGGTAATTATGATCCGCATATCTGGATGGATCCGAATCTTGTTAAAACCATGGCGACAACCATCAATCGTGAATTGAAGCAACTTGACCCCGCCTCAGCGGTTTATTACGATAAAAATCTGAATACCTTTATCAGTGAACTTGACCGGGCCGATCAACATATTCGTGAAATTCTGGCACCATTTCAGGCCAGGACGTTCTTTATTTTTCATCCGGTTCTGGGCTATTTCGCCGATCGCTATGGCCTAAAACAAACAGCTATTGAATTCGAGGGTAAGGAACCGGGGGCAAAACAGTTGACGGAATTGATCGATCGGGCCCAGAAGAAAAATATCAGGGTTATTTTTGTTCAGCCGCAGTTTTCGGACAAAACCGCTCAGGCCGTCGCCGATGCCATCGGGGGGAAAGTCGTCCGAATCGATCCAATGGCGGCCGATTATATCGCCAATCTCGAATATATTGCCGAGGCACTCGCCGAGGGGTGGCAATGACGGATAACCAGCAACCGGTCATCTCGATCAAGGATATGAGTTTCTCATATAATGGTCGTCCGGCGCTCGAAAATGTCAATCTGGTAATTGATCGGAATGATTTTATCTGGGTGGTGGGGCCCAACGGGGGCGGTAAGACAACCATGATAAAATTAATTCTGGGACTTCTGCAACCGCAGAAGGGGACGGTCAGAGTTTTCGGCCAGAATCCCAATGATGCTCGCGACCGGATCGGATATATGCCCCAATTTTCTCATCTTGACCCGCAATTTCCGGTGACGGTGCTTGATGTCGTTTTGATCGGCCGTTTGGGCGGAAGCCACAAATTCGGCCCGCTTCGCCAACATGATCGATTTGCGGCGGAAAAGGCTCTGGGAGAGGTTTCTCTACTGGAATCCAAAAACCGTCCGTTTTCGGAGCTATCAGGCGGTCAACAGCGCCGGGTATTAATTGCCCGTGCTCTGGCCTGCGAGCCGGCTTTACTGGTGCTCGATGAGCCGATGGCCAATCTTGATTTGGTGGTTGAAAAAGAACTCAACGACCTGCTTTTAAAGCTCAACCAAAAATTGACGGTTCTGATGGTCTCGCATGACCCGGCCCTGGTTTCCGAGCATATCCGCCGGGTGGTCTGTGTCAACCGGACCGTTTCCGAACACCCCACCTGCGAGCTCGACAGCGATTTTATAGGGGAGTTGTACGGCGGTGAGCGAAGACTGGTTCGCCATGACCAGCATATTCACGGGAGAAAAAACGGTGCTTGAATTTTTCGAAGCTCTCTGGCATTATACCTTTCTGCAGTATGCCCTGCTGATCGGTATCATGGCCAGTGTGGCCTGCGGTATTGTCGGAACTTATGTGGTTACCCGCCGGATCACCTATATCGGGGGAGGCATTGCTCACAGCGTTTTGGGCGGTATGGGGGTGGCCTATTATCTTTCGGTGGTTTATGGCTGGGAAGCCTGGCATCCATCCTACGGGGCCGTTATCGCGGCCCTTCTGGCGGCTGTGATTATCGGCCTGGTCAGCTTAAAAGCCCGGCAACGGGAAGATACCGTCATCAGCGCCCTGTGGGCTATCGGCATGGCGGTCGGGATAATTTTTATCTACCGGACCCCCGGCTATAACCAGAACCTGATGAGTTACCTGTTCGGGAATATTTTGATGGTGACCCCGGCCGATATCTGGCTGATTGCTTTTCTGGATGCGCTGGTGGTGTTGATCAGTTCTCTGTTTTATCACCAATTAATGGCCGTTTGTTTTGATGAAGAATTCGCCCGGGTGAGGGGACTCAATGTCGAATTTTATTATCTGCTTTTATTATGTCTGACCGCCCTGACGGTGGTGATTCTGGTGACGGTGGTCGGGGTGGTGATGGTAATCGCGCTGTTGACTATTCCGGTGGCGGTGGCCGGGTATTTTTCGAGGAGTCTGTGGCGGATAATGGTTCTGGCGGCGTTATTCAGTATGGTTTTCACGACGGCCGGGCTGGCATTGAGTTACGGCCCGGACTTACCCTCGGGGGCGACAATCATTCTGCTGGCGGGTGGGAGTTATATTCTGGTGGCGGCGGGAGCGAAATTGAAAGATTATCTTCGAGTCTAAATTATTCTGTATCAACATCTCTCGGATACAAAAAAGTTCTCTCGAAAAAATTGCTCAAATCGGCGGGATTGTGCGTCTTTTGCCTGAATGAGATGGTTTTACCCCCAAAGGCAGGTTAAAAAGTGTTTCGGGGGACTTGACAAAAGGCCCACATTGTGGTAGTTTTCAGAACTTTTTATCCGCCTGTTGGAAGGCGGAATAATTGGTTGTTACAAAAGGTGTTTGACCGGGCGGAAAATGATAAAACAGGACCCGGTGGTAAGATCGAAGATAATTTTGTTGGATTCTTAATTACATGGAGATGAGAATGGGAATCTTGAGATTACTGACTTTTTGTCTGTTGCTCCTTATCCTGATTCTGCCCGATGCCTTTGGCAGCGGATTTACCTTTGACGGTCTGGGAGTCAAGGCAAAAGGAATGGGTGGGGCTTTTCGAGCCTTGGCTGATGACTGGTCAGCCGCATATTACAATCCAGCAGGATATAACCATATCGCGGACAATATCCTGGCGTTCAACACCGACTTTTTGCATAACCGCTACTCGATGACTCCGAGCGTAAGCTGGGGTGAGGAAGGTTATGAAAGCGGCTTTTACAATGAACAGGAAATTTATAACAAACATGAAATATTGAGCATTCCTCAGGCCGGCGTTGTTTTCCGTCTGCCGGTAACGAGTAAAATCGCCGCCCTCAATGAGGTGGTCTGCGGTCTTGCGGCCATACAATTGTTTGACCAGAACCAAACCTGGGAACTCTACGAGAATATCCCCGCTTATGCCAGTGACTCTGGCGCCTATCCATCCAAGCAGTATTACAACAATCTGGATGTGGTGGCTTTTCAGTTGACCATGGCGACCGGGTTTCTTGAAGACGAGCGTCTTTCAGTGGGTATCGGATTGCAGTTGCTTCGGGCCGATCTCAATTTCAACAGTGTGGTGTTGCGCGATAACCCGATGGAATCGCCGATCAGCGACCGCCCCTATGACAAAATTCCGGAGTGGTATCGTAATGACGGCAAGGGCTGGGGATTCGGATACCGGATCGGTTTGCTTTATAGAGTCAATGAGAAGCTGGATGTTGGTTTGGTTTACAATGGTCCGGCCTCGATCGATATTACCGGTGACACTGATTTAAAATTTTTCTTTGGCGACAATTACACTCTTCAGGGCAATTATTTCGACTCCACCGAGCAAAGATATTTTATCGATGGAAATGTCGAAGATGTCACGGCCGAGTTCGAAACGACTCTTGATCTGCCGGCCTCGATCGGTGGTGGTATCGCTTTTAAATATAATGACCGCCTGACATTGACACTCGATGGCGAATATACTTTCTGGTCGGCCTTTGAGGGACTCGATTTCGCTTTTACCAATTATGACGGTTTGCCCCACAGCTATTTAACGCACGCAATAAGTTTGATCCGGACGGATATGACCAATCCGGTGGAATGGGATGATGTTGCCCGAGTGATGGTCGGCGCCAATTATCTTCTTAAGGATTATGTCGAATTGCGGGGCGGGTTTGCATATGATCAGTCACCGACCAGTAGTACCACGGCAACCCCGCTCTTTATCGATCTGGGGGATAAGTACAGCTACAGTGTCGGAATCGGATTCCAGGTCGACTTCTGGCATCTCGATTTTACCACGGTTTACACTCATCAGCCGGATTTGGATGTCGGAAACATCTCCGATGTTGACGGCAATGGGTTAATGGATAACCTATCCGGTCTTTACAAGGCTGATAACTGGCAGACCATTCTGGGAATTTCATATCGGTTTTAGGAGGACCAAATATGTTGAGGAAATATAGTGTGATTCTCTCGGTCCTTTTACTGACAGCTTTGTTTGTCGGCTGCAGCGATCGGGGTACGGATGTTACAAAGACAGATTACAGCCGGTTTGATGTGCCGCTTGGCAATGATGGCGGACATGTGGTGACCGATGAATTGGCCTTTACGATGTTCAAATCGCATGCAATATATTACCGGATTTACCTTCCCCCCAATTATGCCAATTACGGCGAGGGTGCACCATACCCGGTTCTGTACCTGCTTTCACCCTTTCGCGGTGACGCCTTTTATTATTTCAACCACGGGCTTTCGGCAGTTGCCAACCGGATGATTGCCGAGGGCGAAATCAAGAATATGATTATCGTCTGTATCGATGGTTCGGCGGGATTCGGCGGAGTTTTCTACGGAAATAATTATGCCGGTGGCAAGTATGCCAAGGCTCTTGGTGATATTGAGGGTGATCCCGTTTCGGGAACGTTTCTGGATTATATCAAAATCATTCTCAATACCCTGGATAATCGTGAAAACAGGGCCATCTCTGGATTCGGAATGGGCGGTTACGGTGCCATGCGAATCGCCACCGAGTACAGTGAGAATTTCGGTTCGGTCTCGGCCTGCGCGGCCCCGCTTGACTTCGATGGGGCCAATGGATCAGGCGGCTTTATACCTCTTTTCCAGCAGATCATCGATGAACTCGATACCGAAGGGCAGGGGTATATTTCGGATTCTCTTTATAAAGCCATGGATACAGCCTATGATTACCCGGTTCGTTCTATGATGATGGCGGCGGCCTGTGCCTTCTCGCCGCACTATTTCTACATAGATCCTATCAGCTATAATCCGGCGGTTTCGGCTGATACGATTATTCTCGATGATACCCTGACAGCCTTTGAGCGGGGGGCGGGATTATATTTTCACCTACCGTTTGACAGTGCGGGAACTCCGAGAGATACCGTCTGGAATAGATGGCTGGAAAACAATTTGGAGAACATTCTGGCGGCTCATCCCGATGCCCTGGATAATACTCAGGTTCAGTTGTTCACCCTGTCCGATGGTCTTTATGGATTCAATGAACAAACGGAGTCATTTGCCGCTTATCTGAGTACCGTTCTGGGGACGACTATCACGCCCTATGAATACAGCGGTTATCCCGGTTATCCGGCCAATGAAGGACGTTTCGTTTATGATATTCTTCCGGCTATTCTGAAATTCCATTCGGATAATTTCGTACTACCGGAAGAATAATATCGATCAACAGGAAATGAATACAGCCGGAGGAAGGAACGAACTTCCTCCGGTTTTTTCTGTTAAGGGGTGTTAAAAGGAAAGAAATATGGAATATGATCTGATTTCGATCGGGGCTCACCCGGATGATGTTGAGGTCGGGACCGGCGGGGTTCTAATTGCTCTGAATAAGAAGGGTTACAAGACCGGGGTAGTTTATCTCACTCATGGAGAAATGGGGACGGGGGGGACTCCTGAAATCCGGGCGAAGGAGGCGATAGACGCGGCCGGGATTCTTGGATCCGATCTGGTCGAGACATTCGACTGGGGCGATTGCCGGTTATTCGACACCTATGAACGACGGCTTGAGCTGGCGGTTTTGATCAGGAAATACCGCCCGAAAATCATCCTGGCTCCCCACCCTCATGTCGGCCATGGTAAACGTCAATCGCATCCTGACCATGTGGCCGCCGGGCAGATAGTCATCAATGCCGCCAATTATGCCACCTTGAAGAAAATGCCTATTGAGGGGGAACCGCACCGGGTTGCCCAGATTTTTCACTATTTCCTGCCGCCCGGAATGGCGCCCAATTTCGTAGTCGATATTACCGAGCATTTTGACCGCTGGATTGAGGCTTTAAAATGCCACCGGTCGCAGTTTCTCAACCCGGAAAAATCCCGGGATTATATCTGGTCGCTGGAGACCATGGCTCGATCATTCGGGCAATCGGCGGGATGCAAGTACGGACAGGGGTTTTATAACATTGAACCGATTCGAATTGTCGACCTGTTTGATCTGGTGAAATAGCCCTGAGATTTCCTGAACGATATCGGATCGACCGTCAGAATTGAGTTGTGCACTGCGGTTTGCGGTCGGATTTGAAAATTCGGTTAACCGTCGTAAGAGAATTCGGATCGGAAATTTCCGTCCGCCGATAGCGGTACAGGCTTTCGAAATCAATCACACCCATAAGCATCGAAGAAAAATCCGAAATATCCATTTTTATTTCGACATCGTATTTACCGCCCGATATGACTTCCGAATGGCCATTCACAAAATCCACAAACGTACTGCCGTTGTTTGATTTCAAAAAACTGTCGTTGATGGTAATTTTCAAACGACCATTCCCGTTGTTAAAATTGTGTTTTTTCAACTGCCGGAAGATACCGGGGGTGTCAATCACGCGGTACATGATGCCGATTCCCTGGGCGTTGACGCGGTGATTAATCATACCGACCAGTTGATCGGAATGATCGCGGGGATCATAGGGAATAAAATGCAGATGGTCATCGGAAGTCGGGAAACGGATCAGATTGATCTGGTCATCCTGAGTGTGCAGGAAGGTGATCAGTTCCGAGAAAGCCTCCCGGCTTTCATAAATAAATTCAAAGATCTTTATATCATTGCGAATGAAATTGTCTTTTTCGAGTTGTTTGAACTCAAAAGCCAGGTAACCCAGAATCCGTCGTCCCTGTTTAAAACCGACCAGGCGCATCTCCGGTCTCCCGAAATAACCGAACTCGTATTTGCATTTGCGAAACATACCATGGGTAACGGCCGCATAACGGTTGTAGCAATCCTTTACCGCCGAATAGTCTTTCGAATTCAAATAAACGATATGTTCTTTGGATCCGAAATCGGGGAAATCACCCGGTTTGACAACATACTCGTTGTATTTGGCGCCATATCCCCAACCCATGCGGCGATAAAAATCAGGGCGAAACGGGTACAGGGTGGTCAGACAAGTCCCCATCTTCAGGTAATGATTTATAAAATATTCCATCAACCCGCGGGCCACCTTTTCCCTTTTATATAGCAGATCAACCGCCAGCAGACCACCGCCGCCGACCGGAATTTCCGTTTCAAACATGGTCATGACAAAATCAAAAAGACGTATTCCGCCAAGGAGTTTTCGATCCCGGAAGTATCCCCAGGTCGAGATTTCGGGATTCTCCCGTTGGACTTTCAGCAATCTGACGGTGGCTTTAAGGCGGCTCTCATCGGTATTCAGCCCGAAACCGGGGTAGGAATTAGCTACAATATCAATGAAGCGACGATAATTGCGATTTGATATTTTTTTTATTTGATCCATAATCTCTCCATCAATATCTATTACGTCTTCCCATGAATTACGATTTATATCCGGATTGGTTACAGAATGCCTTTGTTTTTCATTCCATTATATTTCCAGCAATCTGACGAGATCATTAATGACATCCGAAGCTTGCCCGGCCAGGAAGATATCACTTATCCGGCCGGTATAATTCGAGGGGCTGATATTGATTTCGATAATCCCGGCCCCATTCTGTTTGGCTATAGCGGGGATCATTGAGGCCGGCATCACCTCGCCCGAAGTGCCTATTACCAGGAATATATCCGAATGGATAGTTTCGTACAGCGACCGGGAATGAACCCGTTCGGGAATCATCTCTCCGAAAAAGATGAAATCCGGTTTAAGCATGCCATGGCACACGGGACAGACCGGCGGGAGATGATCCAGATCCATTTCAGCGATGCCATACCGTGCCTCGCATTCAAGACACACCAGATACCGGGCATTACCATGAAATTCATAAACCTCCTTCGAACCGGCGGCCTGATGGAGGTTGTCGATATTCTGAGTGATAACGGTACGTAGCCGACCGGCCGTTTCCATCCTGGCCAGTCCGAGATGAGCATCGTTTGGATGGGCTTCGCGGAAAGTGTCGAAAAACATTTTTTTGATTAATGGCCAGGCTGTCTCGGGATGAGTGCGAAAAAAATTGATCTCGAAACAGGCTGGATCGTAGCGACTCCAGAGCCCATCCGGTCCCCGAAAAGGAGGGACGCCGCTTTCCACTGAAATCCCGGCCCCGGTAAAGGCAGTCACCCGCCGGGCCCGTTTTATCATCTTCGCGGCTTTATCCAGTGAGGCCTGATCCAATTTTCCCATGACCGTATATTCTTCAATTCACCATTATTCGGATATGGCTTGATTCATGTACTCGCCCGATTATGGTAGCAGATTCAACTCCGTTTTTGTGAAGCATATTAAGCAAGCGGTCGGCCCGCTCATCGGGAATGGCTATCAGAAGGCCGCCGGAGGTTTGGGCATCGTTTAAGATCAGCCGTTTGGTATCGGATATTCCGGGAGCGTATTCGGTCGCTGTTAAAGTATAGGCCAGATTGTCCCTGGTTCCTCCGGGAATAATCCCCGCCACGGCGTTTTCCGTGACACCGGGCAAAAGGGGAATGCGGCTTATCTCAATTTCGGCCGAAGTTTTGGAGCCATTCATCATTTCCAGCAGATGCCCGAGCAGTCCGAAACCGGTTATATCGGTGCAGGCATTAACCCCGATACCGGTCATGAGTTCGGCCGCGGTTCGGTTCAGGGTGGCCATGGTTTTAACCAGAATATCCTTGTGTTCTTTTTCAAGTTGACCCTGTTTCATGGCGGTAGTCAGGATACCGGTTCCAATGGGTTTGGTCAAAATCAGTCTGTCGCCGGGCTGGGCATTACGGTTGGTCACCACTTCGGCGGGGTTTATTATTCCGGTAACCGCCAGACCGAATTTAGGTTCGGTATCATCGACAGTATGTCCGCCAATGATGGAAATTCCGGCCTGACCAGCCGCCTCAAGTGCGCCTTCCAGAATGAGTTCAAGAACTTCAATCGGCAAACGGTTGCTGGGAAAACCGACAATATTGAGGGCAAAGAGGGGGCGGCCACCCATGGCATAAATATCCGAGAGCGAATTAACCGCGGCGATCAGGCCGAATTCGAAAGGATCATCGACAATCGGAGTAAAGAAATCCACCGTTTGAACGACAGCCAGATTGTCATTGAGTCGGTACACCGCGGCATCATCAGAGGTATCGGTACCGACCAGAATATCAGCATTGTCGGGAACCGGGAGTTTTTTTAAAATATCTTCCAACAACTGGGGGCGGAGCTTGCAGGCACAGCCAAGGCCGTGAGTATATTGAGTCAATTTGATTTCCGAGGTTTCAGAAATATGTGTAACCTTACCGGCTGATGGTTGTAGTCCTTCCACCACCCGGGTGATCTCGGTGATGGCGCGGTCGATTTCGTCTCCGGTGGTAAACCGTCCCGCCGAAAAACGGATTGTTCCCATGGCATACTCCAGAGGAACAGCCATTGCTTCAAGGACCGCGGAAATATCGATATTGTCGCTGTGGCAGGCGGCTCCGGCCGAGGCGGCAACCTCGGTAAGTTCCGCCAGGATAGTATTGGCCTCCAATCCCGGAAAACTAATACTGGTGGTGTTGGGGAGCCGCTTTTCCGGGTGACCGTTGATCTTAATATCGGGGAATTTATTTTGCAATCCCTGTTCCAGCCGATCGCGCATTCGATTCAGATGTTGCCGGTGCTTTTCGGTTTCACCGCCGATCAGGCGGCAGGCCTCACCCAACCCGACTATTTCGATGACATTTTCAGTGCCGGCTCTCAAATTCCGCTCATGATCGGCACCGTGGACATATTTCTCAAGGCGAATACCGGAGCGGATATATAGAGCGCCGATTCCCTTGGGGGCATATAGCTTATGGCCGGCCACAGAGAGCAGATCGACACCCAGGCTATCTACCTGGACCGGAATCTTACCGACCGACTGAGCGGCGTCGGTATGCATAATGATATTGTGCCGACGGGCGATTTCCGCAATCTCGATAATGGGCATGATAGTCCCGACTTCATTATTGGCATGCATGATGGTGATCAGGATGGTGGCGGGCGTGATGGCCTTTTCAACCAGGGCAGGATCGACCAGTCCATTGGAATCGACCGGCAGGTAGGTGACCTTGTATCCGTTTTGTTCAAGATAGCGGCCGACCTCGATCACCGCCGGATGTTCCACAGCGCTTGTAATGATGTGGTTGCCGTGATCACGGTAAGCCCGGGCCGCGCCTTTGATGGCATAATTGTTCGACTCCGATCCGCCGCTGGTGAAGATTATTTCTTCGGGATCACAATGAAGTAATTCGGCCACCTGACGACGGGCCTTTTCGACCGCCCTTCTGGCCGTTACCCCGTAAATATGCCCGCTTGACGGATTACCGAAATGCTCATTGATAAATGGCAACATGGCCTCGGCCACCCGCGGGTCAATCGGGGTGGTGGCATTATAATCAAGATATATCGGTTGCATCCAATTATCTCCGGTTATTCTCTTTATTGTAATTGTCAATCAAGATACCATGTGGAGATATATTTGGCAAGTGACAGAGATGTGAATAAAAAAAGCAGATCCCGTTTTCGGTGATCCGCTTTTCTGGTAAGTATTATCAAACGCCCGAAGGGCGTAAATGTCAATCAGTACCGATCCTCCTCCTCATCGACATAGTCAATATCGTCTTCATCATCGATATAGTCATCATCGTCATCTAGATCATCGTCGTCAGTATCAACAAATTTCTTGCGGCTCCCGCCCAGATCAAAATCATCGTCGTCCTCATCCTCGTCTTCATTTTCATCCTCGTAATCATCGTCATCGAATCCATCTTCATCGTCTTCCGTATCCATCATATCCACCAGCACTTCCAAAGCGTGATCTTCGTCTTCTTCCCGGACCTTGAACCGGACCGGCCCGGCCACCGGCTGGAAACCAAGTTGGCTGGCTCCGAAAAGATCGGTAACGCCGTTACCCTGGGCAAAAAACTCGATTCCGGAATCCTCAAGTAATGATTTGGCGATTAAAACCCGTGATCGGTCGCTGGTTTCATAAACCGTGACCAGATCCCCATATTTGTCTTCATGCTCCTCTTCTTTGGGTGGCAAATTGGCAACCAGCTTGACATCGCAATCGGGACAGACAGTTATCCCTTTTTTGTATTCATAACGGCATTTGGGACAGAACATCGCACAATCCTCCAGATATGCATTTGTAACCATATATCTCGGCAGATAGTAATGGAGACATTTCTATGAGCCGTCATTAAAAATATTATCCTTTTTAATTTAAATTATACTCAATTTCAAGCAAAAAAGTACAACAGTATCGCCCATAATTATCTCACCCGAAGACCGGAAATTTTAACCGCTCCGCGGTGATAGCCATCGGGGAACAACACCTCCAACTCGTTCAGTTCTATCTGGTTATCCCGGCAGGTTTCATAAACCGTGGGAACGCCCCGGTTCTTTTTATACTGCTCTCGCAAATAGCGGATTATTTGCCAGTGACGCTGGTTCAGTTCTTCGGGCATTTTCATCTCATAGGCCTTATGGATGGCATACTGCTCATCCCAATCATAGGGATTGACCAGAAATCCGCGAACATCGACCCGGTAGGTTTTTTCCGGGGCTTCAAGATTTATGGCACCGGCCTCGATTTCGGTCCAGGAATTGGCGATATAACCTTCTTTGTAAGTTATCCCGGCCAGTTTACAGGCGCCGCGGAGGTATCCGGCGGGGAAAAGCTCCTTAAGATCTTTAAGATGCAAATTTTTGGCGGTACAGGTCAGGTAAATCTGAGGACATTTTCCAAGGTTCTCGTAGGTGTTCCGGATAAAATAAATTACATCCCAGTGTTCTTTTGTCAGATCCCTGGAGATTTCAGATATGGAAGCCATCCCCTCGGAAAAATTCTCATCCCATTCGCGGAAATTGAGCAAAAAACCGTCGTCATCGACGGCGTAGGATTTACCCTTGAACGCGAATATCCCCATATTCTCTCTTTTACTCAGACTCATTCATTCTTTTGCTTTTCGCCATATGTCATTCGGAGAGAAAGCGTAAAGCAAAGTCTATCTCTAATCCTTGTCGGTTTTATGGCCGGAAAATAAACCCCGGGAAAACCGATTTTCGATCACCCAAATTATATCGGGATTGGCGGCCGTCAATAACTAAATTCGAAAAAATTAAGGTGATTCAATTTTTTTATAACCCGGCGCAGAAACTGCTCAGACACAGCATTTCGGGCTGATGGGGCTAAAAAAGGGATTTATACAGATAATAAAAAAAAGCTTGGGATGGCCTAATAATGGGCCCGGATACTGATCGTCTATTTAACCATCAGGCCGGCGATCTTAACCGTTCCGCGATAATAACCGTTGGAAAAAATTCTTCCAGCCGTTTGGATTCCATTTCATTAGCTTTACAGGTTTCATAAGCAGTTGGAATTTCCCCGGTCTTTTTGAAGGCGTCACGCAAGTAATAAATAATCCGCCAGTGTTCATCGGTAAGCATTGATGGCATATTCATTTCATAGGCCTCGAAAACCGCGAACTGTCGATGGCGGCGCAATTGGGGTGATCCACTTAAAAAGGTTGATTTTGGAGTCATAAAGTCATTAATTTCCGGTGAAAGCGAGGGATAAAATTGATAAAAGCCGAGAGACTAACCAAAATCTTCAAAGATCGCAAACGCGGTGAAATACGAGCGGTCGATGAAATATCGTTTACATGTGAGCCGGGCCAGGTGTATGGTCTTCTGGGGCCCAATGGAGCCGGCAAGACGACAACTCTCAGGATGCTCTCGACGGCCTTGCGGCCCAGTTTTGGGACCGCCCTGATCAACGGCGTCGATGTCGTCCGGGATCCGCAGAAGGTCCGTTCGCAGATCGGCTTTCTGTCGGGCAATACCGGTTTATACGCGCGTTTGAACCCGCGAGAAATGGTCCGCTATTTCGGGCGGCTTTACGGTATGACCGGAGATCAAATTGCGGAGCGAACCAGAGTTATTTTCGATATGCTTGAAATGAATGATTTTGCCGATACCCGCAATGCTAAACTCTCGACCGGTATGAAACAAAAGGTATCAATTGCCCGGTCGGTGGTTCATGACCCTCCAACAATGGTGTTCGATGAACCGACTACCGGACTTGATGTGATGAGTTCGAGGACGATTGTGCAGTTTATCCGCCATTGCCGCGACGATGGGAAGACAGTCATTTTTTCGACCCATATCATGAGTGAAGCCCACCGCCTGTGCGATAAAATCGGGATTATCCATAAAGGGCGGCTTTACTATGAAGGAACGATTCCCCAGATTCTGGAAAAAACCGCCACCGATACCCTTGAAGATGCCTTTATAAAGATTGTGGGGGCAGAATGATCAGACCGAGTAACGTTATCACCATATTCAAAAAAGAGATGCTGGATACCCTGCGCGATCGAAGGACGCTGGTGTTTATGCTCCTGGTGCCGATCGTCGCGGTTCCGCTTTTGATGACCGGTTTGTCATCACTGATGGTCAGCCAGATTACCAAAGTTCAGAAAGAAGTTTCCCGTGTGGTTATCGAGGGCGCGGAATATTTGCCCGATGAATTGGCCGGGATGATTGCCTCGGATTCCGGTATGACGCTCCTGGACGAATCAAGCCTGGGTGAGGGAATGCTGGTAGATCATCTTAAAAAGGGCGACATCGACCTGCTGGTTTTTGTGGATGAGGATTTTGCGGCCAAAATCAATCAAGAAAAGACCGGCGAGATAAAGATTTTCTATGATAAAGCGGAGATGAAATCGGATTTTTCACTGGATAAATTCGAGGATATTTTGAAAGAGTACAAGGAGAAAATTATCCTCAGCCGGATTGAGGGACGGGATATCTCTCCAGAAATTCTGACCCCGTTTGAAATCAAAGATAATAATGTCGCTCCGACGCAGAAAATGGTCGGCAAGGAGCTGGGCGCGCTTTTACCATACCTGATTATTATCATGTGTTTCATGGGTGCGATGTACCCGGCGATCGATCTGGCCGCCGGAGAGAAAGAGCGCGGGACCCTGGAAACCCTGCTGGTATCACCGGCAACGCGGGGCGAGTTCGTACTCGGTAAATATTTTGTAATCCTGGTGACCGGGATTGTGGCGGCCTTTTTATCATTGGGCAGTATGGTCTATTCGCTCAACCATATGGTGAGCGGCGTCTTCAGGGAACTGGCGCAGAACCTGTCCATCGGTCTTGATTTACAGACTATCGGTTTGATGGTCCTGATTGTACTGCCTCTGGCGGGGATATTCGCCGGGATTCTGCTTTCGGTTTCGATTTTCGCTCGATCGTTCAAAGAAGCCCAAAGCTATGTGACGGCTCTGAATATGTTTATTATCCTACCGGCCTTTGTCTCGTTCCTCCCGGGAATCAAGATGAGTTACCAGATGTCACTGATACCGGTTCTTAATGCCAGCCTAATCCTGAAAGACGCTATCTCGGGAACGATCCAGTGGAATTTCATTTTAACAGCTTTTCTGGCCAATGCCGTTCTGGCGGCGGCGGCGCTGGTATTCTGTCGCAAATGGTTTGAACGTGAATCGGTTATTTTCAGAATGTGACGGTTTATTCCAGGGCTTCAAGTCTCTCCCTGGCCGGAGTATGGTCGGGATGGTATTTCAACAGGAGGCGGTAAATCATGGCCGCCGAATCCGGTTTATTTTCATCTTCATATATGGCTCCCAGGCCCATATACGGGTCGATTTTCGTAGAATCCAGTTCGATGGCACTTTGAAGGTAAGGTTTGGCTTTAGTGTATTTGCCGTAGCGATAGTATAATGTCGCCAGATTATAAGTCAATTGCCATGAACGCGGGAACATCGTGATTCCCCTGAGAAAAGTACGTTCCGCATCCTGGGGTCGTCCGGCCTGAACATAGGCATAGCTAAGCGACACGATCGCCCCCTGATTATCGAAAGCTATTGATAAGGCTTTTTCAAAATGCTCGACAGCCTGTTCCGGCATACCGTTCTTCATATAAACGGTGCCGAGAATACTCTCGTACTGCGAACGGTTTCTGGTTGATTCTATATTACCGCCCAGATTAAACAGGATCAATCCCGCGAGAAAAATACCCAAGGGCGCTTTCCAGTTCGGGTTGTGGTTCTTAAAATAGTCGGTTATTCCGACCAGAGCGTATGAGGCCAGAATGATTGCCATTGGAATAATCGGTTGACGGAACCGGGAACAAACGAAAAACAGGGCCACTGCCAGAGAGTATATTACAATTCCGGTTATCAGGATAATAACATTCTTTCTGTCTTTCAATGCCATATATCCTCCGGCCAGCATCAACGGGAAAAGCAGTCCGGAAGGGAAATTCAAAATATGTTTCCAGAGTGTCAATCTCATTAGAATTGAATAATCCGAGGCAAAATACAGCGACTTGTTGTTAAAAATTTCCTGACCATGCCAGAAATAGTACCACTTTTTTAAAAACAGACCAATTGATACAAGCGGTCGGCTGATTATATCATCAAAGGCTTTTTTAAACCAGAATGATGAAACCTCGGAATCAGTCATATCTTGACCGGTTTCACGTTCGGCCAGTTTGACCGATTGGAAATAAATCTGGTCGATATATTGCTCTTCCGTTATATTTCCGGTGCCCGGCATAGCCACCGTCAGACCGTCGGCATGGCGCGAGTTGCCAATATAGAAATTGGCCCCCCCCTGACTTGATATAAACACCGGATCATCAGCCACCACCAGATTCCGGATTGTTACCGGCAGGATGGGTAATAGTATGCCAAGCCCATAAACAAGGCCGTGACGAAGTAATTGGCGATATCGATCGGGGGATTTTGATAAAATATAATATGCGGGTAAAGTCATTAACAGGGGCAATATCGTTGGACGGGTAATGGCCGCCAGCCCGAGAATAATCCCCGCAATAAAGAAATCGCGAACGCCGCCCTTATTCAGAGCCAGATGCAGAGTAACCAGGGAAGCCAGGAACAGAAATACTGCCAGAGTGGTAATCATCAATTCACCCTCGAAATATACAAGAGTGGGCCATGCGGCCAAAATGATACCCGATATCCAGGCTGTCTTTTTTCCGACCAGGTAGCGGGCATAGAAATAGGTCAGAGTCGTTGTCCCGATTCCCAAAAGGCACTGCAACAGAATCACCGGTGACGGCGTAACGCCTATGATCTTGTACAGAAATGCGACAATATAGGCATAGAGCGGAGCCCGAAAAAAGGCCTGGTTACCCCAGAAATTTGTAAATGCGATCTGTTTCGCCCAGCTGTCAATGACCTGGCTGTCGAGAACGTAATTACCGAAGAAAACACTTTGCTGTAGCCGCCAGATATAAATAGTCCGAATTAAAACCGCAATCAGTAATATAATCACCAGCCTTTTCACTTCAGAAGAGTCAAGGGCGAGAAAGCCTTCATTCTCAGTCGAATCGCGAGTATGTCCCTTGGGGCGAGCAACTTTCGGCATGACAGTCCTAATTATAAGCTTTCATTTATCTTATCGGCAAGAGCTTTCTGTTAATGCAAAAGAAGGCAAATGGGTCCATTCAAGTTTTCTCCTGAGGGAATATTACCTGCGGTCTTATAACACCGGAGCGAAGCTGGGTGGTAGCATCAACAGTTACCCCGGCCCCATTATTGGTAGATATTCTCCCCGTGATATTCTCATCGATGGAATTTTGACCGAATCCCTCCAGAACCACCAGTGGGAAATTCGGATTGATATCATAAATATCCTGAAGGTCGAGAGTACATGTGATCAAACCGCGAACCTTTTCCGATCGGCACTTTTCCAGGTCTTTTCGACTGAGTACCGGCAGGAAAATAATCCGATCCGACTCGATCACATTGCAGGAAAGTATGCCATATGTTTGGCCTCCATTACCCCACATGCCGGTAATACTCAATCCCCGGTTGACAATCACGGCCCCTTTGGCCGAGACACTTTCGATGCGCCCCGGAATCCAGGCCTGCAAATCCAGTTCTTCACGTAACGGCTCAATGGTTATAAATCCTGTCGGCAAATCAATATCCCTGATTCGGCCGCGAATGGGCGAACCAATCGCTCGATGACCGCCATACATATATCCGTCAGCCAGCCATTGATCTTTTTCGATTTCCTGGCCCACAACGCATTTAAGATACGGTTTCAATTTTCCGGGATCGACTTTCAATTCGCGCGCCACATCGACTATGCAGATATCACTGATATATTCCTGTTTCTCACGGACTATGACGGTTCCGGTGGGCAATATTTTTTCGACTTTCCCTGCGACCAGCGATTTGAATATACGGGGATTGAAGATATTATTTCGATTTTCGGCAATGATCTCTCCGGAAATGATTTCATCACCAATCTTTTTGTGAAGATATCTTTCAAGTTCTCCGGGGTTAACCTTGAGATGAGCGGCGACATTCAAAAAAAACGGCCGCAGGAACAACCTCGTGCTTCTGGCAATAACCATCTCGGGTGTGACTGTGTCGCCGGGCTGACAGAGTATTTCACCTGGTATTGCCATTTCCCGCGCAATCCGTATCTCACCGTCATGTATCTGCGTAACCGGTTCCGAACGGTCACTATCGGCAGGAGAGAGGTACGAATTATCGGGGAAATAATCAGTTGCCAGGCCGGCTGATTGATGACGGGTATCAACAATAATATGATCCACCCGGCGATTCGGGGTTAGTTGTTTCTCCCGAATCTTAAATTTTTTGGTTTTAATATTGATGGTAATATTATCGCGGGCCATGGATGGAATGAATTTTAATTCTCCATTGCCGATTTTTTCAGTTTCCATATTACCGGATTCTCCGGTTTGATTGATATAAATCACGGCGCGGCCGGATTTTTCTTCAGAATCGGGGATAATGGCTTTACCGAGATGAACCACTCCCAATCGATGAAAAAGTTCCACCGCCAGTTTTTCATTGACGGTCGAGAGAATACCCAGATGAGGAAACATGAAGGCGCTGTCGACTGCCAGATCGGTGACTCCTTTGGGGCGGAGCGCATTGAGCAAAATTACAGCGGCGGTTCGGCGCGGGGTGTGGGACAGTTTCCCGCCGCTGCCGATGATCATATCGTAATCATCGATTGATAATCTTTCGCCATCGGATGTCTTTTTTTTCGTCTTGCGTTTTTTGAGGTAATGCCATCCCAGGTCTTCTTCGGAGCGGCTCAATTTTACCCCCTCCAGGACCTTCAGATGCTCCCGGACCGCTTCCCGGATAGCAACCGAGGCAACGGCTCCCTCGATTTTGGCATCCTCGATATTACCGGGCAGGATGGTCGGGCGGAGGTACTTATTGCCGATACGATCGAGCAACTCCTTCGAGTCTATTTCGAAGTCCAGGAGTTCACGGATTTTATCCAGACCGGCCTGGTGGACAACATTGATAATACTGTAACTCATTCCCAGATTGGCGCTGACTGTCCGGAATACGAAACCCTGTTCGGCGGTAAAAACATCGGTGGTAGCTCCGCCGATATCGATCGCCAGGATACGGGCCTGCATGTCTTTGGAAACCAGGGTCAGAAGACGGCTTACGGCGGCCGGGGTTGGCAGGATGGGAGCCGCAATCCAGTCGGTAAAGGTCTCGTAGCCGGGCGCCCGCGACATAACATGTTCCATGAAGACATCATGAATGGCCTGGCGGGCCGGTTCCAGGTTCTCTTTATTACTGGCGGGACGAAGATTGGCCACCGGGATATAAATGAAATTCCGATCAAGTAATTCCCGGACATAATCGCGGGCATCGATATTTCCGGCATAAATTACCGGGAGTCGGCCATCATGACTCAGTTTGGGCCGAAGCCCGGACTGGTTCAGCATTTCCGCCAAAAAAACGGGACCATCAATCGATCCTCCATCGAACCCCCCGGCCAGGAGAAGCATATCGGGGCGGAGAGCCTTAAGCCGTTCGACTTTCCAATAAGGGGTCCGGTGATCATCCAAAGCAATAATATTCTGAATAATGGCCCCTGCTCCCAGGGCCACTCGTTCGGCGCTTCGAGCCGTAACCTCGCGGACCAGTCCGGCCACCACGACCGCCAGGCCGCCACCGGCGCTTGAGGTAGCCAGGCAGGGCAAATCGGGCCGGTCGTTTTTAAGAAGTTTACGCCCGGTTAAATCCTCCAGGGCTTTCAAGGCATTGATGACCCCGAAAGTGACATCCTCGTATGGTTTCTCGACCGTGGTCGGTTTTTCCCGGCGGTAGAAATGCCAATCGCCGTCCCTGACATAAAGGATGGCCTTGGTGGTGGTGCTCCCGATATCAATAACACAGAATTGCGACAGATTGGAACTGAAGAGACCGGGATTCCATTTACCGGAGTTATTCATCGATAATTATCCTGCCATTGGTTTTCGGCCTTTGGTAATATAGTATAAGGTCCCGCCGCACATGGCAAGACTCCTGTTTTCGATCTGCTTTTTATATATGGTGCGGTATTTTCTGGTCAGTTTCTGAAGGCGGTCGAATTCCTCCGGTTTCCCGCCCCCGGTCAGAAATTCCTCGCGGTTTTTTTTCAACCAGAATCTCTGAATTTTGGGATCAAACATGTTTCTTTTTATCCCTTCGAAGCGATGCTTTTGTCTGGGGTCGTCATAAGGTGGCTCCAGGTAAAAAACTTCGTCATTCATTCTGACCCCGATGTCTGTCATCCCCAGATTTGTAAGAAGGTGCGGCAGACGAGAGCCAATTGAATTATCGCCGCGGCCGAGTCTTATTCTACCCTTGTTGGCCAGCAGGATCATTTTGTTGAACAACAATTGATCCTCCAGTTTCATTTCCGGAACCGAAAAATACCCCCGGGCCAATCCCGAGGCGACATTATCGGGCTCATCGCACATAATCAACCCGCCCGGTTTTAATATTCGAATCATTTCTTTCAGGGCTCGTTCCGGCTCAACCAGGTGCATCAAAATCGTCTGGCACATGACCCAGTCGGCAAAATTATCCTCGAACGGAAGGTGATAGGCATCGCCGGTCAGGAATACCGCTTTTCCGCCTTTAGCCCATCCCCGGGCGGCTTGTGACGCCTGACGAAGCAGTTTTAAAGAGTGATCAATCCCATAGTATTTACCGCGGCGCCCGAAATAGGGCCAGTAGGTGTATCCGAGATAGCCCAATCCGCACCCGATATCAACGGCAGTAAATCCATGGTGTAGTCCCAGCCAGCGGGCAAATTTAAGTACCGAATCCTCCGGCCACATATACCGGCGTTGGCGTTCAAGCATGATTTTCCATTCACCCTCGGACCAATCGATTTCTTTCCGGATTTTTGACATGATTATATCCTCCGGGAAATAATATAGGGTCATTTACCTTTAATGGCGAGGATTTTATCGGAAAATCCGACAAGATGTCCGGTGACAAAAGAATCAATAAAAAATTTTTAATTGCCGACCATATATGCCGATCGTAAATTCAATGATCGAATGTATAAAAAAGAATGGAATTTTCTTAATTCTCAAAGGAAGGAGTTGACGTGAAAAAAATCATTATCATCGGACTGGCCCTGGTGTTCATGCTGGGATGCGGATCATCCAAAAAAGTGTATCGCTTGGAACCGGAAACAGTCACCGATTTAAGCGGACAGTGGAACGATACCGATGCCCGCCTGGTGGCCGAAGAGACGGTTGACGATTGCCTTAAGCGGGCCTGGGTAACCGACTATGTTGAGAAGAACGGCAAAAAACCGGTGGTGACCGTCGGGACGATTCGAAATATGAGCTCGGAACATATCGATACCGAGGTTTTCACCACTGATTTCGAGCGGGAACTGATCAATTCCGGAAAGGTCAGATTCGTGGCCAGCCGCGACCAGCGCCAGGAAATCCGCGAGGAACGGTTCGAGCAGCAGGAATTCGCCTCGGCGGAAACGATGAAAAAAATTCGTAACGAGACCGGAGCGGATTTTATTTTGCTGGGAGCGATTAAGACTATCGTGGATGAAGTCGAGGGGACCCGGGTGGTTTTCTATCAGACCGATCTGGAGATGATCAATATCGAATCGATGGAAAAGGTCTGGATCGGAACCAAGAAGATTAAGAAAGAAATCTCCAAGAGCAAAACCAAGTGGTAAGTTTGTTGATCTCCGGAATCCATATCGGCAGGATGGCGACCGCGGGGTTGCTGTCCTGCTTTCTGCTGATGGCTGGATGCAGTACACTGTCCACTCAAAGGGGTTTCTATAAGCCTATCACGGCCGAGCTGGAAAAGGAAAATTACGATGGAGCTGTGGCGGCGATGGAAAAGGCCCGGCAGGAAGATAAATTCGCCGGAAAGGACCGTTTTTTGTATTATATCGATGCCGGGTTGCTTTATCATTATGCCGTCTCCTACGATTCCAGCAACGCCCGCCTGAACGCGGCCGAGCAAGCCGCCGATGAGTTGTACGCCAGGAGTCTGTCGCGAGCCGCGGCCTCGCTTCTGCTTAACGACAATGTCCTGGAATATGCCGGCGAGGATTACGAGATATTATACAGTAATTTGATCAAAACTCTCAATTATCTGGAACTGGGGAAATTCGAGGATGCTTTTGTCGAGGTGCGGCGGGCCAATGAAAAACTTAACCTGCTGGAACAAAAATACCGTGATATGGCCAATAAATACGAACAGGCCAAAGAAACCGATTCCATCAAAGTGGATATAAAGTACGAAGCCAGAGAAGTCCGGTTCAACAACGACGCCTTTGCCCGCTATTTGAGTATGCATATGTACGCCGCCGAGGGGAAATTCGATGATGCCCGAATCGACCGGGATTATCTTGGGGCCGCTTTTGCCGAACAGCCTCATATTTACGATTTCCCCGAGCCCGATGTAAGATTCGTACCGGAAGATAAAAATAAAACGATCCTGAGTGTCATCGGTCTGGCCGGGCTGGCCCCGGTCAAAGAACCGCTCAATCTCAGGCTTCGGACCGATAAAAATCTCGATCTGGTTCAGATTCTCTATACCAATCCCTGGCGCAAAAATACCGAATATGGCCATATTCCCATGAAAATATCCGAAGATTATTATTTCAAGTTCGCCATTCCGGTAATTGTCAGACGAGCTAGCAATATCAGCCGTATCCGGGTACTGGCCGATGGAGTATTTATCGGGGAATTGCAGTTGCTCGAGGATGTCGCGGCGGTGGCCGGAGAAACCTTCGAAGCCAAACGTTTTTTAATCTATTTGCGGACGGTGGCCCGGGCCGTAGCCAAAGGCTTGATAACCCATCGGCAGAAAGAGAAAGTCGATGACGGTAAGGCCGGGGGATGGCTGGCCAAACTGGCTATCGATGCCGTTACCGATATCAGTGAAAACGCCGATCTGAGATCGGCCCAGTACCTTCCGGGGAAAATATATGTCGGCGATTTTGAAATGGCGCCCGGTAAGTACGATCTCACCATTGAATTCATCAACCCCGAAGGACATGTCCTGGGTTTTAAGAATATTGACGATTATATTGTTTCGAAGACCACTCTTAATATGGTCGAAGCCCGACTGCTGAAATAGAATTATCCCTGGTTTAAAAATATCTCAGATCAATATTATAATCATATTTCCATGCCTTTGGAGACGTGGAAATGAAACGTGATATAGCTGTTTTATCCTCAGGACTTCTTAAAGCAAAATAAAGTACTGATTGAAAAGAACAGAAGTGTTATAAAAAAATAAAACGGAAACCAGATTACACCGTCGACAATTCCCCAGCTATAGAGGAGAAAAATGACAACCATGGCCGGGATTGAACCGGCCCAGGTGAGAGCGGCGGCATTGGTCAGATCAAAAACCTGTTTTTCATCAAGGATTTTGACGGTCTTGCGGGTTTTCATGATTATTCCCCAGTATACATTAGCCAGGATGAAAGGCATAATGATAAATTCCCACAGGTGCAGATTGACAATATATTCGGGCCAAAACAATGTGACCACCAGACCAACTGCTCCACAGATGATACCGGTAACGCTGGTGATGATAAAGACCGATTCGTTCATTTTTAATTTTCCGGCCAGCTTGGTTCGCGGAATAATGAAATAAAGAAGGGCACCGATAATTACGGTCAAAGCCAGGATCATTTTTATGATAATACCGATTGTGTTTTCCATGATAATTCTCCTTTTGTTGGCGATAAGATTAGCAGTCCTCATTATCATCGATAATGAAGAATATTTGCTCGACCGGTTTGCTGAAATACCGTGCCATTTTCAACGCCAGTAGAGTTGAAGGAACAAAACGGCCTTTCTCGATCGATATTATACTCTGGCGAGTCACTCCAATGGCCTCGGCAAGTGTTTCCTGTGAAAGATCACCCTTATCGAACCGGCATCTCTTAAGGTCATTTCCCAGTTTCAATAAACCTCTCCTTTCTGTTTTATCTGATCCATATGAAAATTATTGTATACATAATGTAATCAATCATATACTAATTATAACATATATACGACATAATGTCAAGAAATGTTTACATGGTTTCGCAATTATTTTCATTTTTCCATAATATTATGATAGACAATGAATTGGATTTAGTTTAAAAACTCGACCGAGTGATTTGAGATGTTAAAGCTCTTGTTATGAGTTTGAATTTTAATAAAAGAAGAGGAGTTGAAATGCCATATTTCAGATTATCTCGCAGGCCGTTCTGCAAATCGAGACCATTTTCTTCCTGAAATTAGACCGTAATTCCTTATTGGCAGGGTCCTTCAGGCGCTCGGTGTATTCGGATATTTCCTGCATCAACAACTGATGGAATTTGCGTCGATTGACAATCAAGCCGCGATTATCATCGGAGTATCTGACGAGGAGAGTGTCGGGATCGGCGAGTACTCTGGAACTGCCCCTGATTTCCGCCTGATGAAGTATCCCGCACCTGATCTGGCGATAAAACAACTCGGCCTGGCGATTGTCATAAAATTCCCCGAAACGGGTTTCGGTCAGAAAGGAGACGAAGTATTCTTTTGATTTCCCGGCGGGAGTTCGATAGACACCTCGATAAAATTGCTGAAGCATTTCGATTAGCAGGCAATCGAGGGCGAGAACGGCGAATCCGGAATAGTCGGTTTCTTCGATTAATGAGATCGGATACAGGAATCTTTCGTTTATTCGGTCGTGGAAAATATCGATTGCTTTCAGCCATTCATCTTCGGAGAGGAAATTCAATTCTTTCCAGTCAAAGGCGGTATATTTAGGAGAAATCCGCATCAATTGTTATCTCCTTTGAAGGTACTATCAAGATGTGTTATTTCATAGAATTATTACGATTTTACCCATCTGATTGCCATATTCCGATTCGACAGTGAAATAGTAAATTCCCGAAACCACGGCCTGGGTATTGCGGGTTATCAGGTCCCAGCGGGCATGCATACTTCGTGGCGAGCCTTCGGGGAAATCGTGGTCGATTTCCCGTACCAGGTCGCCGTCGATACTGAAAATCCTGATAGTGCATTTATGCGGTAAATTGATAAAATGAATCGACCTGGTTCGCTGTTCGTTCAGGCCTTCCTGGATTACCACTTGCCCCCCGAAGGCCGAATCGATATAGTCCCGTCCTTCAAAGCCAAGATCAAGATAATCGGCATCGAGACGGTATGGATTGGGATAGACAATAACATTCAGACCGCCGCGCTCGACCTCCTGACCGCTGTTGAGGGCGTATTCCGCGATCGAGTTCCGGGCCGGGGGAATCTCGAGCGATGGCAGCCCGCTGCTGGGTGAGCCATAGTCAAAGGCCGTTACGGCCACCTGGTACAATCTTGACGGCAGGAGATTTTTCACATTGAATCCGTACTCATAATACTTAAAAAAGCCCTCCTCGGTCAATTCCTCCGGGTAATGAATCCGGGCGGTATCAAGATTGAGAGTGGTCGGCGGCTCTTGATCGGGATAGATTTTATAAATCTGATTGGTGTCGAGATAACCCGAGGCATTCCAATCCTGGGCGGTAAAGTAGAAAGTCGAATCATACCAGTAGAGCGGCGATTCCAGAGAATAATTGAGAGGATAAAAAACGCCGTCATCGCCATAAAGTATTGTCAGGGAATCGATCGAGAAAGGCACATCTTTCAACTCCCACAATCGACGCCGGCTGTTCCAGATATATTTATTATAATCTTCGACATCATAGGAAGCGTACAGAACGAAATCAGTCGGCTGGGGGCTGAGTGAAACATAAACCCGGTAACCCTCGAAATCAACCAGGTTGGTAAAATAATCGCGGGTGGTTTCGGAGCGGAGACCGTTCCAGCGGATCCGGAATTCACCCGTGTGGAATTCAGTCAGCCGCGGATGAATGCGACTGTATAGAGTATCGCCGGTTGTATCTATGACCCATAATTCCGGTGGGGGCGGGGGGGAGGCGCCGCGGAAATCGGGAACGCCGTCGCCCTCATAAAAAACCGTATCGGATTCGAGGTACACCACCGTGGTTTCTATCACTAGCGGGTCATAATCAAGAGTATCAAACAGAATTAGAGAGTCGTAGACGCAAATCCGGTATTTGCCGCTGTCGTCATTGCCATCGGTGTCGACCCCGGGATTATCGTAAATCCATGAAGCCCACATGGCATTCCGTCCGATATCGGTAAAACTGAGTTGATTATAATATGGCCCCGGATTAAGGGGATCGAAAATTTCTTCAAATGCCTCGCAATTTGTATGGAAGTTTTCACCGGCAACATACGCGAAACTTATCGGCAAGACTTCCCCCGGCGAAATATCGAACGGCCCGAAAGACAGCAGATAACGGGTATCGAACCCTCTGGCGAAAAGGTAAGAATCGGTTCCGCCGGGCAGCCATCCTTCGGACGTATGGTTCACCGCCGAGAAGAGTTGATCATAGTCGAACTCCTCATGCCTCATAATATAATATTTATTACGATCGCCCTCGGGAGTGCCAAGAAAACCGCCAAAATCCCGAAACGGATCATCGGGTGTTCCCGCCATCCGCGGTCCGAAATCCTGGGAGGCGGCGCCGTTGGAAATCCACCAGTTAAAGGAATATTTAAGCGAATCGGACGGGGTTCTGACCACCCGGGTGCCGGTAACCGATGTCAGGGCGTAATTATCATAGGGACACATGCCGCCTATGGAACTGCCATCGTTGTCTGCAATCCAAGCAATATTGATAGTATCTTTGAAACCGCATCCGAAGGGGGAGTCGAGGTCTCTGCGAAAACCGCAGATATCATCATCATATCCCTGGCCGCCCTCACTGACGGTTACATCGCCATCGACATAAATGCCCATATAGACCTTTTTCAACTCCTTATAGCCGATATTCTTGATTGAGTAATCGAACAGGACGAAATCCTCGGCATAGGAATAACTCCAGGCATAACTACGCTGGGTGACCTCAATCCCCAACGGGATATGAGGCCGGCCGTCGATAGGATCAATCTCAACATACTGTGTATTGGTCAAGGTATCAGTGTACATGGCGATAAAATCCTGTTCCGAAACCGCCTCCTCATCATCGTCATTGAGAATTGAATGGTATATTACCTCTCCGCGGGGTGCCGGATCAGGCCAGAGTTCGCGAGTGCCATGCCAGCCATCGGCCCCGACCGAAACGAGGGTATCCCGTCCTACCACGGCCCCGATCCAGAAAGCGCCGGCAAACAGGTAACTTAACTGGCCCGGATAGGGATATGTGCATGACGGCGCATCGCCGCCGCCGAATGGGTCTGAGGCGCCGCTTATAAAACCCGTACCGAAATGACCCTGGTTAGAAATGGTCAAGCCGATTCGACCGACATTATGCACGCCAACGGCCACATAAGGTTCATTGCCGCCAATTTTATAAACCGGCGAGATGCCCTTCTCAAAATCATATATGGCCCGGCCGGAACCTGACACAAATATAATCAGCCAACAGCTTATCGCAAGCAGACTCAAGATAACGACATTTTTCATATTAATCGCGTTTCATATAATGGCCGGTTGGAGTATATACTTTTAATTTAAATAATATCATCCCGATTATCAAGAGCCCTCAGACGATCAGGCGAAGATAATCCCGGACAGTTTACATATGTTGACCCATCCAAATAGGTTGTTGCCCTCATAATCACTCCGGGAGCCCCTTTTCATGGAGCAGGATTCGGAGCCTTTCGCCCTGACTGCCGTCGCCATAATGAGAAAGCCGTTCCAGGAAATCCTCGAGCGTGAAGGTTTTCCCGAGATAATTATCGAAAACGTCACGAATAAAAGCCCAGTAATTTTCATCGCCCAACTCCCTTCGGATCAGATCCAGAACATATGGTCCTTTGCCATATAGAATAAAACCTTTTTCGGCGGTATCAGGGGACTTTATATCATACAGGGCGAGATCATTACGGCTTTCGGCTATCGGGCGATATTGCTCTATGGCAAAATTCAGCGATTGCTCAAACTGCTCGACCCCATCCATGGAATGGGTGAACATCAAACGCAGATGATGGGGGACCGATATTAAAAGAAAAAAGAATCCCGGACTCATATATTCCGGGAAGGCGCCGGCCCCGATCCAGAGTGCGGCAATCGGAAATAAAAGCGATTCATAGGATCCCTGCCCGTAAGCTTCCATATTTTGAGGACCCATAAAAATAAGGCCGCTGTTGATATCGGTTCCGTTTAGATCGGATATCTCTACCAGGGTGAGACGGTCGTATGGTAAATGACCGATGGCATCGTCGTAAAATTCCATGGCATCGGCCGCCTCGACTAAGATATTACCAGCCTCATCGCGATGGTTCATCTGGCAATAAAGAACTATTTCGCCGCCCCCGTATTTTTCACTGTTACGATGGAAATTATTATCACGGGCAATCAACAGAGGAATCTTGAAGACCGGTAATCCGCTTTCCCAGACATACTTCGTGCCATTTTCCTGAGTTGATTGTTCCGCCAGCCGGCCCCCCGAAATGGCCATATATTTCTGCGGGACTTCAATCACCAGTCTGGCCCGGGCCAATTGACCTTCGAGTTGAGGATACCAGCGGTGTTCCCGGTAAAGCACAAATTTCTCTTCAATGGCGCCGATCAGGTAAGAATACAGAAACTTGAATTTTATCCGGTTGAGACCTGTCTGATCAGGGTGGATACCGATAAACAGATTGCCTTGCCGATCGATTTTATTCGGGACTCCGATCCATTCTCCTTCCACCATCGTCTGAATATCCGCTGTAACCGCCTGAGTATTGAAAATAAACTTGATATCATCGGAGCCGGGTGATTTAATTAGTTCCATAATGACTTCCAGTTCCAGTTTCCCCGTTTCCGGCAGATACTTGATGAACATATCATAGGATTGTATCTCAGTCTCGTCGGCCGGGGAGACAGTGGGGAAAGCCAGCAGGGTAATCAGACAGATTATGACCGGATATATTTTAAAAATCGACATTTTTACTCCCATCGATTACGGGTTCTGGAAACCGGGAGAATCACATTCCCGGAATCGATTCTCCTATCCAGAATCGGATTAAAATTATTGCGCTCTTCAATATAATTTTCAGGGATGGCTTTGGCAAGGATATGTATTCGGGGTTGTCGGCCAAAAGTGATTGCTTTCCCTTTTAGGTGATGCTAATTTTCGGCGTATTTATTTTTAGACGACCCAATAATTTTATTTCAGGAGTATTTTATGTTTCATACGATTGAGGAATTTACATCAGTTTGGAAGAGCCATACCGACGGAACCAGGCGCGTTTTAAACGCCATTACCGATCAGGCGCTTGCCAAAGAAGTGACCCCTGAGCACCGCAATGTAGCCCGGCTGGCCTGGCATCTGGTCACCACTATTCCGGAGATGGCGGAACGGACCGGTTTGCAACTCGATGGACCCAAAGCCGATTCGCCGCTACCCAAAACCGTCAGGGAAATTCGGGAGGGTTATGATCGGGTAGCCTCCTCACTTCAGGCGCAGGTGGAAAAGAATTGGGATGACGCCGACTTGCAGACTGAGGATAATATGTATGGCCAGATGTGGAAGAAGAATTTTTCGCTGAAAGTAATTATCGATCACGAAATCCATCACCGGGGTCAATTGACCGTTTTGATGCGCCAAGCCGGCCTTAAAGTTCCGGGTATTTTCGGACCATCCAAGGAGGAGTGGGCGGAATATGGGATGAAAGCGCCCGAAATTTAGCACGCCAAATTGCCTGACATTTCGACCGGTAATTTATCCTGTTACAGCGCAATGACATAATCGAATCTTCCCGGCACCCGGAAGACGCTGTGAAAATTTGTTTACTTTGAACCCCGGGTCAGGTTAAATTTTGTTATAAACTGACGAAACAACTTTAAAAAATTGGAAGATTAGGCAGCTATTGAAATTTATTAATCTCCGGTCGTGGATTATGACAATACTATATCCAATAATTCAGACCAAGTTATAAGGAATCTTAAGGGAGGTTCGAAATGATCTGCGATTTCTGTGGTGAAAAGTTTTCGGGGCGAGCCGTAAAACAGGCCGGGCAAACCTTTTGTTCCATTGAATGTGCCGATATGGCCGCTGAAGTGGAGATCGATGATCTGGACGAAGAGGATGATAATAACGACGATGCCGGACTTGATGAAACCGATTTCTATGAAGAAGACGATCTGGATTTGAATTCGATTGACGAAGAAGAATTATACTGAATTAAAAAAAGAAATAACGTCGAAATTAAAGCCCGGGCGCCGGTGGCACCGGTTTTTTTTATTTAATCCCGCGAGATTTTCATTATTTCGTAGGCTATTTCCCCGACCGGCACTTTAACCTTGATTTTATCACCAACTGCTTTTCCCAGCAGGGCCTTTCCGATTGGAGACTGTATTGAGATGACGTCATTGTCGATATCGGTCTCTTCGGGTGGCGCCAGGGTATATTCAATTTCTTCATCATCATCGAGATCCCGAACCAGCACCCGGGCGAAAAGGTAGGCTTTGTCGGACGGGATATTGGTGGTATCAACCGACCTGGCCCGACTTAGTTTATCTTCCAACTCAGCGATTTTCCGCTCAATATGGGTCTGGGTTTCTTTGGCGGCATGGTATTCGGCGTTTTCAGAAAGATCGCCCATTTCCATCGCCCGTTTGATCTCGGAAATGATTTTCGGTCGCTCGACTGTTTTGAGCTCTTTTAGCTCTTTTTCCAGTCTCAGCAAACCCTCTTTTGACAGGTAAACAGGTTTATGATCCATGGTTATTATATACGAATTTTTTTTCCCGGATGCAACTCTTTCGAGTGATTGATGGTTCGGATAAGATACTCGATAAGCCCATTAATATTGGGTGATTACTTGATTATCTGAAATTTTTTCCATAACCGGCAGAATATTTTTACCATCAGGGGTTGTTCAGACAAATCCATTTGAAGCGTATCCGGTTGTGCGATAATGTGATACTTTGATTGAAAGAAGGCGGCACCGGGTTTGCATTAGACTGCCACCGAGAATGGAAAAAAATATCATGGAAGGTGAATGATGAAAAAGTTTCTAATTCTGCTGTTGCTGATAATAATCCTGGTGGCTGTCAGCTGGTTTCGGCCGGCATTTTGTGAGTCGCTGGATAATAAGAATCTGCAGAGTTATCTGCTTCAGAAAAATAATCAAACCGATACCGGTTATGTTACCCAAAATTTGTATGGGATACCTCCGGAGAATGCAATTCCGATCGATTCATCGATAGACAGCCTCACCTCCGGGCACAAGGAGAAAATAACTCGGCTGGAGCCGTTTGGATACAGCCTGTTTGCTTCACCTGCCGAACTCTTGCCGCCATCAGAGCTGGCGGCGGCCACCGATTATATTCTCGGTCCCGGTGATAATCTGATTATTTATATCTGGGGCCGGGTTGAAACCGAGTACAACCTTACCATTGATCGTCAGGGGAAGTTATTCATTCCCAAGGCGGGGGAAATTATCGCCTGGGGTATGAGTCTCGAGGATTTTCAGACCCGGGTCAGGCAGAAACTCGAAGGTGTTTATACCGATTTCAAGGTGTCGGTCTCTCTGGGTAAAATCCGATCCATTCGTGTATATCTAACCGGCGAGGTGAAGAAACCCGGCGCGTACACGGTCAGTTCTTTGACGACTCTATTCAACGCCCTTTACCTAGCCGGCGGCCCGAACCAGCGGGGTTCAATGCGCGAAATCAAACTTATTCGTAATAATCGGGTTGAGACTTCGGCAGACCTATACCAGTTTCTGCTCAAAGGTGACAGCCGGAGTGATATCCGCCTGTCTTCGGGAGATGCTGTATTTATTCCCGTTTCGGGACCGCGGGTGACTATCAAGGGTGAGATCAAGCGTCCCGCCATTTATGAATTGAAAGGTTCGGAGACCATCGGCGAGTTGATGGAACTGGCCGGAGGGCCGACTGCGGAGGCTTATCTCGACCGCCTTATGCTGGTCCGAATTTCGCCCGATGACGAGCGCCATGTTATTGATCTCAATCTTAACGATGCCATCGGAGAAGTTGATGATATCGAATTGATCGATGGTGATGATTTGACGATTTTTTCCATTTACGATATGAAACGCAATGTGGTGGCTGTGGCCGGGATGGTCAAACATCCGGGGCAGTTCGAAAGGACCGATTCGACTACCCTGCGATCGTTACTCGACCAGGCGGAATTGCTTCCGAGTGATGTTTACTTTGATCGCGCCAACCTTTTTCGCCGTTATGCCGACCGGCGGGTGGAAATCATCCCGATTGATTTGAAAGAAGTTATCGATGGTTCCATGGACTATCCCCTGTGTGATCTCGATTCCCTTCATATTTACAGTATCGATGAAGTGAAGCGGAAGGAATACGTTTCTATCGAAGGTGAAGTAAAAAAACCCGGACAATATCCTCTTTATGACAACATGACGGTTGAGGATTTGATTTTCATGGCCGGGAGTCTCAATAAGAACGCCAACCAGATTAATATCGAGCTGGCCCGGACCGACAGTCTTGGGGGTGTCTCGGCCATAAAAATCGATCTGACCGATCCTGGGATGCACCACTATCGGCTTTGCGAGGACGACCGGTTGTTTGTTCGAAAGATTCCCGAATGGTCGCACCAACTTACGGCAACCATTGATGGCGAAGTCATGTATCCCGGCCAGTATGCCCTTTTATCGAAAAATGAGACCCTCTATGATTTGATTCAAAGGGCCGGCGGATTTACCGAAAATGCCTTTCCGAAAGGAACCATTTTCACCCGAAATACGATTTCTCGTGATCTGGAACGCCAGAAACTCCCTGAAATTATTGCCCATACTCATCCGTTGCGCGAGGATTCTACCGGTAATATTCAAAGGGTGGAACTCGGCGTATTTCATCCCAATGATGTCAATCGGATTATAATCGATATTAATCAGATTATGAATTCCAATGGAAAACAGGGTAATCTGGTTCTGCAGAATGAAGATTATGTCTATGTTCCGGATATCCCGACCGGGGTTTCGGTTATGGGGGCGGTGGGCGCCAATGGAACCATCAAATATGTAGCCGGTAAAAACACTAAATATTATATCGAACGGGCGGGAAATTTCACCAACCAGGCGGATAAAAAAGGAACCCGGTTGATTAAGGCCGATGGACGGGTTTTTTCAGGGGGTGGTACTATCGGTAAAAGAGTCGAGCTTGGAGATGTTCTCTATGTCCCGATCGAAATCAAAAAGGACCGCGACTGGCTGAAAACCATATCCACGACAGTATCTATCATTGGAGGTATTGCTACCTCGGTATTTATAATCGATAGGCTTTAAAGGCAACAGTAATATTTACCCATTCTCACCTTCCAGTGAGCGTCCGGGGTCAGATCCTGACTTCCGGACGCTCTTAATTTATATGGAAATTTTAAGCTCCACCGGCCGGAAATCTTTTCTGGTTGGATTCCGAAAAAGGGTTTGTAGTATTTTCACAGAACATCCGACCGAGTCCGCATCATATTGTTAATCAATGCATTAGGTGCATATGTGCAAAATTTTTCCGGTCCGGCATTGGTCTTGCAATAATAAAAAAACGGAAGGTAGAGAATGAGAGGAAGCGATGAGAATCGATCTGCATATTCACTCGGAACACTCGTTTGATTCAAATACCAGTATCAAATCCATAGTCCGCCGCGCCGAGGAAATGGGTCTCGGAGCCATCGCTATAACCGATCATGATACCATGTCGGCCTGCAGGTTGGCCCGCAAAATAGCCAGGAAAGTTACTATCATCCCGGGTATGGAAATCACCTGCGAAGGCGGAACCCACCTGATCGGGCTGTTTCTCAAAGATGAAATAAATTCTCGAAACATTTTCGAAGTCATGGATGAAATTCATAGTCAGGGAGGTTTGGCGGTTATGCCGCATCCCTATCGCCCCCGTACCGGACTTGTATTCGGCCGCGAGAAGGAACGGCTTTTCGACGGTGAGGAATTCGCTCGTATCATGACCCGTATTGATCTTGTCGAAACAGTCAATTTTCATGATAAACCCGAAGATGTGGTTGCGGCCGACCGCTGGTCATTGATGCATCCTGATCTTCCCCGGGTGGCCGGTAGTGATGCCCATCTGGTTCATGAGATCGGCCATGCCTATGTCGAACTGGAAGAGGTCAAATCGGAGTCACTCGATGATATCAAAAGAGCGCTTTTATATTCACCGCGCCTGATTCGCTATGAAGCCTATACCCACGAACAGGAATGGATCGAGAAGACATCCCGGAGCCTGGGAAGGAAACGGTCCCTGATATTTAGAACCAAGAACCTGGTGCCTGCGGTTATTCGCAAATCATTTCGCAGAATTTATGAACGATCGGCCGGGAAAATTCGGACCGAGCAGAATCACCCGACTCGAGAAATCGAGGAAGCCCGTCGGGACCCATGATTGATTAAAAATTTGTCGGGAGTTTCAGGAGCATGGAAAGCACCACCCCAAAAGACATGGAAGCCGAAAATCAGAGAAAATCGGGAAATCTCATCCGTCTCAACATCCCTGATTCCAATCAGAAATTCCGTTTGAATTCTTGGAAATCAGGAATCGACCGACATCTTTCAACATCAATTATCCGGCAGATACAGCAACTGATCCATAATCGGATCAATCATGGTAATTTATCGGAATATCAAAAGGAGCTGAATGGAAGGCTAAGCCGGTATTTCGGACTTCCCGAAACGAATTTTGGGCTTTTCTCCGGACACCGTTATACGCTGGAACGACTGATAAAATCGTTTTGCCGTTATGGTGAAAAGGCGGTCATATCCGGTCCGGCCGATGATGAAACCGGTCTTATTCTGGATAAATACGGAATAAGAAATGAGATTCATTACGGGCCATCACCCTTTACAGCCGATCCTGACGGCTTAATCGCATCCGCCCGCGAGGCGCGAATCGTTTTTCTTAATAATCCCAATCACCTGTCGGGAACGGAGTACAGCCGTTTTGACATTGAATTGATTCTTTCCGGATGTCCCCGGGCCATCCTGGTTATTGATGATGCCGGCAGTCAATATCCAGGCGATTCTCTTGCCGATCTGGTCGCCGAATATCGTCATCTAATAATCCTGAAGTCATTTGGAAGAACCATGGGATTGGATACCCTTCCGGTCAGCTGTCTGTTGGCCCACCGGGATACCCTGGCGGAATATGATTCCGGTCACATAAGCGAACAGGCTAAAATTCTGAGGGTGGCCGCGGCCACCGCCGTTCTCAATCATCTCGATCGTTTGCGGATTGATGATGACCAGATGGGGGAGATTATTTTGTGCCTTATGGTACGATTACGCCGGGTCGGAGTGACATGTCGTACGGGATGCGGTAATCATTTATTGATCCGGGTTGATAATCCCGCCCGGGCGCAGTTTTTCCTCAAGAAAGCCGGTTTTGTCGCACGCAATCTCGGCCGTTATAAACAGCTTGATGGTTATCTCTCGCTGGCGATTTCGGTCGATTGTCCCATTAACAGACTGGTCGAGGCTTTTGAACGAATGCCGGCCGGAAATTATTGGCGGACCGAGCGCAGATCCAGGGATAATCAAATGATTTTCGCACCGGATCGATCATTTACGGTTTCTGATTCGATGCCGGATGCAAAGGATAACCGGTTGAGTAACGGCTTCATACAACAATAATGAAGAAGAAGCATGGAAGTCAATTCCGCAGAAAAGATGGATCATATGGCCGGCATCCACAGGCAAAAAATGAATGAAATAGTCGATTATCATGAGGATTTGCCGAAGACAATGATAAGCTCGAAGGATGCTAAAGGTATTGACAGAGTCGTCGAAATAAAGCGAAGAGGGAGCTTTAAAAAGGGGTTAAGCAAATTAATGAATTTTTCAGCGGATACAGCCGCCGTAAAATCTCTGCGCCGGGAATCCATATCACCTCACAGAATCATTACCGGGGATATCGAGAAAGCTGCCGGGGTCAAGAAAACGGCCGCAGGAATCCCGTTCAAAATCGAAACGCTGTTATATCATGGAATAAAGCTGCTTCTTTTGCCAATAGGACTATGGCTTACCGATAAAATATCTTCTGGTGGCGGATCGTTACCGGTTATGATGGTTTTAATTGTGGCCGCCTATTTGGCATCCGGTTTTGCCATACCATCAGAGCGGCTTACATCCATCCGCGTCAGGAGAGCCAGTATAAAGACATTTGTCATCGGCCAGGTGAAATTTGCCCTGATTCTTACGGCCATTGTTTATTTCAGCGGATATTCGTTATCAGGCGAGACTCTGGGTTTGTACCTGTCGATTAACGGCGCTATTCAATCATTTCTATTTATTTTCTGGCGCAGTTATAATCAAAAATTGACTGCCTATGGCAGAAAGACGGCCAGAGCCAGAAAGATGCTGGTAATCGGTACCGGCCGACGAGCCCGGGCCGCGGTCGATCTTATCATGAGTGATAATAACCCCGACATAAGCCTTGTAGGTTTTATCGATTTTCGCGCAGAAAGACTATGGCGATATCACGATATCCCGCTTTTGGGGGATACCGGGCGTTTGACGGAAGTAATTATTCAAAATCATATCGATGGTGTTATCCTGGCAGTTGAACCCGATGATTTCGGGGCCAGCCATGACGTATTCAACGTGGTGGAGCAAATGGGTGTGGACATATGTATCTTTTCCGGCCTCTACCAGCCCCGGCTATCGAATTGTCATCAGGCCGATCTTAATGGCCACCCGGTTTTAATTTATCGGACCGTGAATGGAACCGATCTGGGCCGGTTTCTCAAGAACTTCGGCGATAAGCTGGGAGCCCTGTTGGGTCTGATAATCGCTTCCCCGATTCTTCTGACGGCGGCCGTAGCCATAAAGCTGAATTCACGAGGTCCGATCTTTTTCAAGCAGAGAAGATGCGGCAAGAATGGCCGGACATTCCAGATGTACAAATTGCGTACGATGTATAACGGGGCCGATAAGCAGAAAGAAAAATTGCTGCATTTAAATGAGATGACCGGGCCCGTGTTCAAAATCAAAAATGATCCGCGGGTGACACCAGTGGGCAGAATTTTACGCAAATTTTCCATAGACGAATTTCCCCAGTTTATCAACATTCTCAAGGGAGATATGTCGCTTGTCGGTCCCCGGCCCCCGCTACCGTCGGAAGTGAAGCAGTATGAACCATGGCAACGGCGAAAATTATCGGTCAAACCCGGAGCGACTTGTCTCTGGCAGATCAACGGACGCAATCATGTCGATTTCGATAAATGGATGAAACTGGATTTGCACTATATCGACCACTGGTCGTTGAAAGAGGATTTCCGGATCCTGATGAAAACCGTTCCGGCGGTTTTTAAGGGAAACGGCGCCTCGTAGTCAATCATGCCGACCAGGCATAGGACAGCCGATGAAATATCTCGGGAAAATACTGTTTCTGACCATAATTATTGTCTGTCTGGCCATATCACTTAAGGCGGCCCTGTTTCTTCCCGTCAATCAGCCCGAATATGGATTTCTATACGAATCCGCTCGTCACGAGGAAATTGGTTCCGGTTTTTATAATTATAATTACAATGTCGGACCGTACGATTTCGAGACTATCCGGATCAACAATCCCCTGGTTAAAACTCTCAATCATCCCGATCAAAATAGCTTGACGATTTTTCTTTTCGCGGCTGGGAATTTCCGTGGTGCGGACGATATTCGGGGAAGGGTGTATCAATCATTCCGGGGCGGATTGGCCGCCCGACCGCTTAAGAATGTCTTTGTATATGGTAATTTCCTGATAGATGAAGCGCTGGCTGACAATCCCGATTACACCGGCAAAATATGGCATGGTGCCGGGGGGGAAACGGAAAATGCCTATATAGCCTATTCCACCAAAAGAATCGATATTATTGTCGGTCGTTACTCATCCTTCTGGGGCCCGGTCGCTCATTCCCTGATTTTATCATCGACCGCTCGTTCGATGGATGCTCTTTCATTTCGTCTGAAGTGGGGCCGACTGGGTTTCACTTTTCAGACGGGGAAGTTGAATTCCAGCCTTCTCTTAACCGACTCAATCGAAGTCTATGAAAACCGT
Organism: Candidatus Zixiibacteriota bacterium; assembly: GCA_016933955.1. NCBI lineage: Bacteria > Pseudomonadati > Candidatus Zixiibacteriota > Candidatus Zixiibacteriota bacterium. Next base: position 51,443 of record JAFGTT010000026.1, on the reverse strand, counting down.
TATTTTGCCGGACATCGTATTGATTTCAGAGTTTATGACAATTTACAGTTGGGTTTATTCGAGACTATAATCTATGGCGGGATGGGACGCGGTTTGTCATTGTCGTATTTCAATCCCCTGTTATTTTACCATGCCGTGCAACTCAACGACAATACCGACGACAATACCTTCCTGGGTCTGGATCTTTGCTGGTATATCAACAACCGGCATAAATTATATGGTCAGGTACTGGTTGACGATCTTCAGATCGATGATGACGAACCCGGTGACCGGGAACCGCCGGAAATCGCCTGGCTGGCCGGTGTGCATACCATCGATCTTTTTAATTTCATTGATTTGCAGATCGAATATGTTCGGATCGCCAACCGAACTTATAATCAAAAACTGGAACTCAACCGCTATGAAAACCGGGGCGAACTACTCGGTTATCCGATGGGACCGGATTTTGATCGCGTGAATCTTGTGTTGACCCACTGGTTTGAATCACATCAAAAGGCGGCTATCGCTCTGACATACCAGCGCCGGGGAGAGGGGCGGTACGATGATCCCTGGACCGAACCATGGCTTGAAATGGAAAGTGATTACCATGAATCTTTTCCTTCCGGTACGGTCGAAAAAACCGTAATCGGTACGATTTATCTGTCAGGTTTTTACTTCGATCATTTGTTTATGGATTTTAATGGCGGCTTGAAGAGAGTCACCGACTATGATAATCAAGCCGGTGATAACCGCACGATCCCATTCTTTAAAGCGACCATCTCTCTTTTTCTCTCGACCGATTTGAATATCGACTGATATTAAACATTATTTCGGAACATTAAAATATCCCTCCGGTTTATATCAATAAATATGGCGGGATTTTGCACTTGTTCGGGTCATTGAATATTATGACAAGCGTCCCCGGTCAAGTATTGGTCGGAACGACGAAGGATTGAAGTATGGATTTGAATTCGCAAGTTAAGGATACATATAAATACACCAATCATCTGATAAGGGAGAGCTCTCCATATCTGCTTCAGCATGCCCATAATCCGGTGGATTGGTATCCATGGTCGGAGGAAGCGCTGGAGAAAGCCAGAAAGGAGGACAAACCGATTTTTCTATCAATCGGTTATGCGTCTTGCCACTGGTGTCATGTAATGGAACGGGAATCTTTTAAAGACGAGATGATTGCCAAAATTCTAAGGGAGCATTTTATCTCCATCAAAGTTGATCGGGAGCAGCGGCCGGATCTCGACCAGATATATATGGCCGCCACTCAGGCTGTCACCGGTTCGGGGGGATGGCCGATGTCGGTCTTTTTAACCCCCGATCTGAAACCCTTTTTCGCCGGGACATACTTCCCGCCCGAAGATCGTTATGGCCGTCCGGGATTCAAACGCCTGCTTACCGAATTGATCGAGATGTATGAGACCGATCGGGCGCGGATTGAGGATTATGCCGGGCGACTGGTGACGGCCTTGCAATCGTCATACCGGGCGAGTACTGATTCCGTTTTGCCGGATCGCTCTATTGTGATGTTGGCCGCAGAATCGCTCTTAAATAATTATGACCGGATTCATGGCGGATTCGGGAATGCCCCTAAATTCCCACATCCGACCGAGCTTTCCTTCCTGATGAAAATCTATGCCAATTCGGGGCGGACGGAGATTCTGGCGGCAATCGAGCAGACTCTTACTTCAATGGCCCGCGGCGGCATTTATGATCAGATCGGCGGAGGTTTTCATCGATATGCCACCGATTCCCTCTGGCTGGTACCGCATTTTGAGAAAATGCTTTACGATAATGCTATGCTGGCGGTCGTATACAGCGAAGCCTTTCAACTGACCCAAAAGGACTTTTACCGGAAAATTGTTAGGGAAACGCTCGATTTCATGATTCGGGAAATGAAGGATGGTTCCGGCGGTTTCTATTCCAGTATCGATGCCGACAGTGAGAGCGAAGAAGGGCGATTTTATGTCTGGACCAGGGCCGAAATTAAGCGTTTACTGGGTGATAGATCTGACATTTTCTGTCACTATTTCAATATTACCGAGAAAGGTAATTTTGAGGGAAACACCAACATCCCCAATATTGACAATAGTTCAATTGAGTATAAAACCGGCTTCGGTTTAGATGATGGGCAATTCGAAAAAGTAATCGATGAGTCGAGGAAGATTCTTTTTGAGGTGCGGTCAAAACGAGTCAGACCGGTCACTGATGATAAAATTCTTACTTCATGGAACGGTCTGGCCATATCGGGTCTGGCTAAGGGATACCAGGTAACAGGTAATATCCGTTATCGTGAAGTTGCGCTGAAGGCCGCTGATTTTATAAAAGAAAATTTGTACCATGATGGAAAACTGATTCATTCCTATCGCCAGGGAGTGATTTCGCCGGGGCTGTTTCTCGAAGACTACGCTTATTTGGCAGCCGGGCTGATCGATCTGTACGAAATCAGTTATGATTATGATTGGATTAATATGGCGGCGGGTCTGGCCGGGGAGGCCGTTGATCTTTTCTCCGATGAATCCGGGAACCTGTTTCTTTCCCCGGCCAATCAATCCGATCATTTCATGCGGCCCAGGGATATTGGCGATGGAGCCCTGCCGGCCCCGGGCTCGATTCTTATCCAGGTTTTCCTTAAACTGGCCGATATTACTGGCCGGGAAACTTTTGCAAAGCAGGCTGAAAAATCTCTTGAGCTCCTGTCGGGTAATATGATCGGAATGCCATCGGGTTTGATATCAGCCGTAACAGCTCTGGATTTCAGATATTCGCCCAAAACGGAAATAGTCGTGGTAGGGAGACAGGATAGAACAGTCCTTATGGATGTCATTTATAGGCATTACCTGCCGCACCGGGTAATAGTCGTTTCGGACCGGGGAGATGAGGCCATCCCGCTTCTTGAAGGTCGTGGTAATGATACCACAATTGCCTATGTTTGTCGTGATTTTGCTTGTCAAAGGCCCGCACGGACACCTGATGAACTCAAGCGGCAACTCAACCCATTCAGATTCCCCCTATAATAATCACTGCCGGAATAGTCCCAATACGGGTCTATTCGGACGGTTAAAACTTTGTTTTTTAGGGAACAATGCCTATAATAAAGTCATTATAAAATAACAGAAAATTGGGGATGATGGTATGTTCGAGACCAGAGTTAAATGGACGGGCGGTATGAGATTCGAAGGTGTTTCGGCTTTCGGTCTCCCGATTGCCACCGATGCCTCCCGTAAATCAGGAGGTAATGAAAACGGTTATAATCCGGTCGAACTGGTCTTATTCGGATTAGCCGGATGCACCGGAGTCGATGTTCTCAATATTCTGAAAAAAATGAAACAGCAGGTATCCGGACTCGATATCGAAGTCAGAGGACATCAACCGGAGCAGTATCCAAAACCGTTCAATCGGATTGAGGTAAAATTTATTCTGAGGGGAAATAATCTTAACCCGCAAAAGGTTGAACAGGCGATCGAGATGTCCGAGGAGAAATATTGTTCGGTGAGTCTTTCTCTCAAAGGAGTGGCCAATATTATTACGTCATATGAAATCATCGAGGATTAACCCATGGATAAAATGGCCTACACGGTTGTTTCGAATAAATCATTTAATGAGGTCTCCCGTCTGCTTGAAAGCACCTCGAAGGACAAGGGATTCCGGGTTTTGACGATTCATAATGTCCGGGAAACACTGGCGGAAAAAGGATTCGAGGTTGCGCCGTTGAAAATCTACGAACTGTGTAATGCCGGTTTCGCATATCAGGCAATCAAGAACGATATCAACGTGGCGATGTTCATGCCCTGCAAAATAGTGGTGCGGCCCGAGGGTGACAAAACACTGATGACTCTGGTCCGGCCGTCAATGATCGCTGAAATGATGCCTGATACCGGATTGGACAATATGGCGGTCGAGGTGGAAAGACAGCTTATAGGGTTGATTGATGGCATTAAATAAAAAGCCGCTTGTCAGATTGGTTTTCGGCGTTATATTGGGTGGACTGGCCGGGGCCGGTATGAGTTTTATTTATGCCAGGGTTGGAGTAACCTGAGCGTTGATGTGTAACACTGCCCTGGCGGCGGTGCTGGGAATGGTTGCCGGTGCAGTCGTGGCCATGAGTGGAGTGAAATAATTATGCCGATGTACGAATATACCTGTCTGGATTGCAGCGAGAAATTCGAGGAACTGGTCTCTTCTTCGACGGTAACGGTTACCTGTCCGCACTGCCAATCCCAAAATACGGTCAAGCAGTTTTCCACATTTGCATCCAACGCCTTAAAATCCAATTCATCTTGTGGAACCTGCAAGCCGACATCGGGATTCAGTTGAGCATCATGTAAGTAGGAGGTCGGTCGACCTCATAGCCTTTTCGTTATGTCGAAGCTACTGCTAAAAATAATCATTATACTTGGCCTGATGCAAATAGCCTGTGGGGGCAGTCAAAAGACTCCGGCCGATATCAAGGATCGGGTGGCCTGGCTTGACGCCCGTTCGGCCCTGCCGGTGTTCCCCTTCGGCACCAATCCCATCTACCTTTATTTCCATTCCGAAGGCAGTCCGATTTGCTCCAGTATGACGGCGAATGTATTTGACCGCCCGGAAATTATCGAATACATGAACAAGCATATTACCAGTATTTCGGTGATGCCGGAGATTCTCGATTCCACCGATTTCATGGGCCGTCGAATTAGCTCCGGGGACCTGATAAAAGTCTTCCAGGTTGAGGGTTATCCGTCACATTATTTTTTTAATAAACAGGGCCAACTCAAAGGCGCCCGAACGGGTTATATTGGATTGCGGGAATTCAAACAACTTCTTATTTACATATCTGAAGGTTATGTTGAGAAAATGGATTTCGGATCCTTTTTGGGTACCGATGGAGCTGATATCGACACCGTTTGGGGCAAGTTTTAACAGCCGGTTTTAACGCCGTTTGCTTTCGAAGATTAATTAACCGGTAGCCATTGGATATTTACCAATTCCGGTTTTAATAGCCGGGCCACCGTTTCCATCTATGTTTCTTCTTGACAAATAAGCACTTAAACGATTTTCATTGAGCGTTACTGATTTTTTCGAATAGCCGAAATACAACCGGGTATATATATCGAAGATTTTTTTTAAGTTAAATCCGGAAGGAAATAAAAGTTTTCAATAGAAAGGAGTATCTTATGCCCACTATATTTTGGCTCTGGCTGGCCGCGGCGGTAATATTCTTGATTATCGAGCTTGGCACACCCAGCCTGGTTTTTGCCTGTTTTACGGCCGGTTCCATAGGGGCCGCCATAACGGCTCTGATTACCGATAATTACCTGGTCCAGGCGGCGGTCTTTGCCGGGATTTCCATAATCCTGATCCCTTTAACTCGGCCGCTGGCCAGGAAAATAACCAAACCTTCACCGCAACCGACCAATGCCGATGCTATGATTGGCCGCCCCGGAGTAGTGACCAAAAAGATTGATCCTGCCCATGATATCGGTCAGGTTCGGGTTGATGGTCAGGTCTGGCAGGCTCTGGCCGATGATGTTATCGATGAAGGAGTTAAAATTAAGGTAAATAAAGTTATCGGGGCCCGGCTTCAGGTCTCGAAACAGGAATAGAAATACCGGGAAGATAAAAGGAAAGGATGGATAAAATGGAAGCATTAGCCTTTGTCGCCGTAATAGTGGTTTTGGCGTTTATTCTGGGCGCCATGTCAATCAGGATAATCCGCCCCTACGAAAAAGGATTGGTGGAACGTCTGGGTCGTTACCAGAGAACTCTGGATTCGGGTCTTAATTTGATTCTGCCGTTTTTTGATACGGTCCAGAAAGTCGATATGCGTGAGATTGTGCTTGATGTGCCGCCACAGCTGGTTATCACCCAGGACAATGTCAGTGTTGAGGTGGATTGTGTTATCTATTGTCAGGTGACCGATCCGGTGCGGGCCAAGTACGAGATTTATAATTATATCATGGCGGCTTCGAAACTGGCCCAGACCAATATCCGTAATGTCGTCGGCGAGATGGATCTGGATCAATCGCTATCCTCGCGTGATACAATCAACGCCCAGCTTCGTGATGTTCTCGATACCGCCACCGATAAGTGGGGGGTCAAGGTCAACCGGGTGGAAATACAGCGGATTGATCCGCCGGTCGATATCACCGAAGCCATGAGCCGTCAGATGAAGGCCGAGCGTGATAAGCGAGCGGCTATTCTTGAGGCTCAGGGGTCAAAACAGGCGGCCATCACCCGGGCCGAGGGAAGCAAGGAATCAGCCATTCTGGAAGCCGAGGGTCAGGCCGAGGCAGTTCGGAAACGGGCCGATGCGGAAAAATACCGCCAGGTGGCGGTGGCCGAAGGACAGGCCGAGGCTATATTGAATGTCTTTAAGGCTATTCATGAAGGTAAACCGGATCAGGAACTGATCACCCTGAAATATCTCGAGATGCTGCCCAGCCTGGCTCAGGGTTCGGCCAATAAATTGTTTCTTCCTTACGAGGCCAGCGGGATAATCGGGGCGCTATCAGCAATGGTCGAAGGGATCAAGAACGATAAAAAGGCGGCATCAACCCCGGCGGCATGATTAGACAAACAACGATATTGAAATAACTCAATTTCTAAGGCGGCTTCTCAATAATGGAGAGGCCGCCCATCTTTTTTGCCATTTCTCCTGTTTACAAGCGTAATCAATTTGTGTACATTGTTGCGGGTTTTGGATTAGAAGAACTGATATGAAAAATAATTTGGAAATAAGACGGCCGGCCGTGGCCGGCGCATTTTATCCCGGCGATCCGGTTGCTCTTTCACAGACCATCGCCGAGTTGTTTTCCAAGGCTGATAAAAAACCTCTCACCGGTCGGCCGATAGCGGTGATTGCCCCCCATGCGGGATATATGTATTCGGGGCTGACGGCGGCCCGGGCATACAAGCAGCTTGAGGGGTACAATTATGATACGGTGGTGGTTATTTCACCATCCCATACCGTTTTTTTCGCGGGGGCTTCCGTTTATGATGGGGGGGCCTATCAGACTCCCCTGGGTGAACTGGAAATCGACCGCAAATTATCCGAAGCTATAAGTTCAATCAATCCCGCGGTTTACCGCTCCAATAAGGGTCATACCGGCGGTTCAATCCGGGGTGAACACGCTCTCGAAGTACAACTGCCGCTTTTACAGCAGGTGCTTGGCAAGTTCCGGCTGGTGGCCATTGTTATGGGCGACCAGGAAGAAACTACCTGTTCTGCCCTGGGTGAAGTTCTGGCATCGGTGCTATCAAAACAGAATTGCCTGATTGTGGCTTCCACCGATTTATCCCATTTCCATAATGAAAAAGAGGCCCGTCGACTGGATAAAAATATCCTGCAAGCGATAGAGGAGTATGATACTGATAAATTACTGGGAATCCTTTCCTCGGGACGGGGTGAAGCCTGCGGCGGCGGTCCGGTAGTGGCAACTCTTATGGCCTCAAGAAAGTTGGGTGGTGAAAAAGTGGTAATCACCGGCTATTCTACTTCAGGGGAGACTACGGGGGATTTCTCGGAAGTCGTTGGTTACCTTTCGGCCGTCGTCGTCTCATCCAAAGAGGCTCCGCAGCGGAATCATGTCATGGGAACACCGCTTCGGAAGAAGCCCAATGTTCTGACCAAAACCGATAAAGACTATTTAAGAGAACTGGCCGTTGAATCCATCCGATCCGCTCTGAAGCGTCGGGAGCCGCAGTACCGCGAGCCTGAATCATGGATTCTCAAAGAAAACCGGGGAGCCTTCGTGACCTTGAAAATACGGGGTATGCTACGCGGGTGTATCGGTATGATCCGCGCCGCCAAACCTCTTTATGAAACGGTTCTTGAGATGGCCCGTGAGGCGGCCTTCGGAGATCCGCGATTCGTACCTCTATCGGAGGATGAACTGGATCATCTGGAGATCGAAATTTCGGCCTTATCCCCGCTGGCCCGTGTTGCCGACCTGAATGATATCCAGATTGGCCGGGACGGGCTGATGGTTATTCTCGGTTCTCATTCGGGATTGCTCCTCCCGCAGGTAGCCACCGAGAATAATTGGGATTTAACGACCTTCCTGGAGCAGACCTGTCTCAAGGCGGGATTACCCAAAATCAGTTATCGCGATAAAGCCGCTCAGATTTATAAATTTTCCGCTGATATTTTTTAGTCGATACCTGTTAAATCGGTTTATCGAATTAATCCTAATTTGGGAAAATACTCGATTTTGATGCGGTTAATATGGATCAGCCGCTACAGCCGCCGACAGCCTAATATAGCTCGTAATTCGATTTAGGTTGTCTTATGACAGGAGATAACGTACATTCGTTATATGCCCGAGGAAAACAAAAAAAGCATTCTGATTACGGGGGCGAATGGTTTTGTCGGCAGCAGGTTGTGTCGCCAGATGATTGCCGGGGGATACCATGTTATTGCGGGAGTCCGCGATGGGTGCGATGCCTCGCTTATCGATGATCTTAAGCTGGATTACCGGTTCGGCGATATTCTCCATCCCGAAACCCTGGCCGGAATGGTTGATGGTGTCGATTATATCATTCACAATGCGGGAGTGGTGAAAGTCAAAAACCCGGAGATGTTTTTTACCGTCAATCAGACCGGCACCATCAATATTCTCAATGCGGCCAAAACCAATAGCCGTTTGAAAAAATTGGTTTACATTTCATCGATGGCCGCTTCCGGCCCATCGCAACCCGGTTATCCCCGGACCGAGGATATGAAACCAGAACCAGTTACGGTTTACGGACGATCAAAGCTGGCCGGGGAACAGGAGGTTCTTCGGGAATCGAATCGGATTAATTCGGTAATTCTGAGGCCATCGGGAGTCTATGGGCCGGGTGATAAAGAAATGTATGCCTTTTTCGGTGTTTTGAATAACAGGATTAAACCGTATCTCGGTAATTTGAGACGCCGGATACAGTTAGTGCATGTTGATGATCTTGCTTTGGCCGCCGCCAAGGCTTTAAAAGCCGATACTGTATCAGGTTCGATTTATTTTGTTGCTGAAGGCAGAAGTTACAGCTACTATCAACTGGTGAAAAACCTTCGAAAGGCGGTTGGCAGATCAGGTCTTCCGATATATATTCCCGGTTTTATGCTGAAAATAACCGCTTTGGTATCGGAAAGGACCATGAAATTGCTCGGGAAAGTACCCATGTTTACAACGGATAAAGCCAAAGAGCTTCTGGGCAACTGGGAAGTGTCGGTGGTAAGGGCCGGAAATGATCTGGGATTCGAGGCGGAAATTTCATTTCCGGAAGGAGCCCGGGAAACGGTTTACTGGTATCGCGATGAGGGCTGGTTGTGATTTTTAGTTTTAAATTGCTGTCATATTGCCTGATTCTGGGCGGGGCATATCTGATTATTATTGACCTGATAATAGGGCGTCTTGAAAAACGTGTTCCGCTCCTGGGTGATTTCCCCCGGGAACTGGTCGAAGATAAGAATTTCGCCTGGTATTTTTACAATTTCATCGTTGAGTTCATTTTTTTCGTTATGATGCCTGCGGTTATTTATGATCGGTTCTATACGGTCATGCCGTTTTCCGGGATTCGCGGCGGCATGGCGGTCGGGCTGTTCCTGTTTGTGTTCGGGATGGTACCGCTGGCGATTCTCCATATTTTTCGGATTCGGATTCCGGCGGTTTTTATATTGTACCAACTACTGGGAATGATGCTTCGGGTAATCGGAACCATGACCATTATCGGTTACCTGTACTCACTGTAATATTCAAGGGTGAAACCTGATGAATAAAGAAACAATGAAAATGTTTGCGGAAGTACGGCGTAATTTCCCGCTGACGGATCAGAATAAGGGAATTACGTATTTAAACAGCGCTTCGACCGGACCGCTGTGCCGCCCGGTCAGAGAGGCTCTGGAACGGTACTATGATGCCGCTCAGTTTCTGGTCAGCGAGCATGATACGGCGGCCTTCGCGGATTTGGAGAAAATCCGCAAATTGGGGGCAAAGTTTATCGGAGCCGATTCTGATGAAATCGGTTTTGGTTTTCATACCGGGTTCGGATTAAATATTGCGGCTTTCGGGCTGCCTCTGAAACAGGGCGATGAGATTCTTCTCTCCGATATAGAATTCCCTTCCAATGTTTATCCCTGGCTGGCTTTAAGGGAACGCGGGATTGATATCAGATTTATCGAATCGAGCGATCACTTTTTCGATATAGATAAATTCGAACGGGCCATCGGCTCCAAAAGCCGGGTCCTGTCATTATCTTTCGTTCAATTTTTCAATGGTTATAAAAACGATCTGAAAAAGATTGGAGAAATCTGCCGGAAGCATGGCCTCTATTTCGTGGTGGATGGAATTCAGGGGTGCGGTCACCAGATTCTTGATATCCATGAATGTCAGGTTGATATCTTCTCCACCGGGGCCCAGAAATGGCTGTTATCGCCATTGGGAACAGGGTATTTTTATGTCCGGCGGGAACTTCAGAATAATTTGCAGATGCCATTTGCCAGCTGGCTTTCGGTTGACTGGAAATTGAATTTCGGGGATTTGTTTCATTATGATTTACCTTATTTCGATTCGGCAAGGAAGTTCGAGATGGGGACTTATCCTTATGCCCATGTTCATGCCATGGCGGCGGCCCTGGAGTTGATCGATAACCTGGGAGTGGAAAATATCCAGAAGCATAATCACAGTCTTCTGGATATATTAATCGACTACCTGAAGTCATCAAATACTTATACCGTTGTTTCATCGCTGGATAAGAATCATCGGTCGTCGATTTTATCATTCACGTCAAGCCGGGCGGGAGATTTATTTCAGGAATTGAAATCGCGAAAAGTAATATGTTCCTTCAGGCAGGGTGCTATCCGAATTGCCGTACACCTGTTCAATGACGAATCGGATATCCGGCGGTTGCTTGACGTTTTGGAAATTTTCGAAAATTAATTCTGATTGTCGCAAGGATTGCCGTCGATACGGAATCCGCATCACCGGGGAATTTCATCCGGAATTAAAAATCGTTGCGTATCAGTTTCAAAAATAGCTTTTTGGCTTTAACCGGAAACCAAATCAGAGGAGGAGAGCATGAGTAGAAAAATTCTGGCTATTATGATTCCGGCCCTGTTTGTCCTGGTGGCGGCGGGTTCGGCTCAGCAGTCGGAATCGACCAAAATACCGGTCAAGGCGGAACCTGTGACCCAGCCGGTCGATAGTATGAAAGCCCAGGCCGAGTCAAAGCCGATACCCAAAACAGAGCCCAAACCGGTCGTGGCATCGGGTATTACGGTCGAGGCCAAAATCTGTACCGGAATAGAGGAACGCCAACCGACCGGCGCGGCAGAAAAATTCCCCCCTGAAGTCGATATGCTGTACCTCTGGTCCCGGATCGATGGTTGTATGGATACAACCGTGGTGCATCATAAGTGGTATCATAATGGGATGGAGATGGCCAATGTTGAATTGCCAGTTAAAAGCGGCTACTGGAGGACATGGTCCTCGAAAACAATTCTGCCGTCTTGGACGGGAAACTGGGAAGTCAAGGTAACCGATGCCGAGGGTCGAGTTCTGGCGACGGTACCCTTTGTCATTGAATAGTCCCGAAGTGTGGTCTCGAATTCGCCATTGAGGCAGTCGAATATGTGGCGGGTGGACGATTGTTCACCCGCTTTTTTGTTGATACTTTCCGTTTCAGGTTACCCAACTATCCGTTGATATATCGGTAACCGATGCGCCAATGAAATCTACCGACAATGCGACCTAATTTCACAACCGGTTCGGTGGAGATTTCTCCAAGGCTGTTGAAATGGCCACCGAGGTTTGAATCTTCAAGGCTTCCACGGTCAAAGCTGACGAGAATTATATTTTTACCCGCGGCCATTGTTCCCGAAAGCCATTTATTCCATATCAAACTCTCGCCGCCCACAAGTCGTCGTCCGCCGAATTCGTACAATTCGTCATATAAGTCGGCATCATTAAGATCATAAATATTATTACTGTCATCGTCATAAAAGCTCAACTCGCTTGACAACCAGTAATGATCCATGCCGATTATAATGGTTCCTGACCCGATTCCGCCGTATCCCATGCAACCAGCGGCAGGGCCGCAATCCAGACCGGTTCGGTCCAGTTCAGCTTGAGTTGGCTGTGCAGACTGAAAATAATAAAGACTGCCAGCGGTATTAAAGTATAAATCATCAAAAACAGGCGATTTCTTCCGGTTGGTTTTGCTTTGGCATATGAATCCGGGATTGGCCGGTTTTTTTTAATAGGGACCTTGACTACCGCCACCAGGCCGGTTGGCGTAAGAAGGATTAATGCGCCGCCCAGAAGCAAATGCAGAGAAAACTTCGAATCACCCGACCAGCGACGCGGACCCTGGAAGAAGAATGAGGCCCAGTCGTTATTGTAATTCCAGATAATAACCGGGGAAAAGATGACTGCGGCCATTATGGCGGCCAGATACGGCTCCGGGCGAGCGAGCCAGCGCCGCGATTTTCTGTCTATCAAGATAAAAGCCAGGGTCGCTATGTCCATCAGCCCAATGGTATATTTGGAGAGAAGTCCCAAGCCAAGGGATATTCCGACACCATACCAGGCATGCCTCTTTTGCCCCAATAAAGCTCTTTCCAGGAAATATAGGGCCGCCGACCACGCCGCATACATCGGCAAATCGGGGGTCATAAAACACCCGGTGGTGAAAAAAATCGGGAGGGCTACAATCAGAACCAGACTTCGAATGGCGGTCGATTTATCGAACAGGTTAATGGTCAAACGGTAGAGAAACAACGCGGCAATAACCCAACTGATAAAAGCAGGCAGGCGGACGGTGAATTCATTGTTACCCAACAGGTGAGTCGAAAGCCAGATCAGCCACCCCACCATCGGGGGTGATCGAGATATCCGATATCAATATGCCGGGCGTAATTCTAGTAATAGGCTTCTTCAGGAAGAAGATCTATCAATCCGGAAAAAACCAGCCTGAGGATAATGAAGTAGGCTATGATTATAATGGCCGGTTTTTACCAATCGTTCGATGACTTTTTTTCGTCTTGAATAGAGTTCATTTTATTCTATTTGTTTTGGTCACGAGATATTAGGCCCATCATTCAGTTGTTTGATTTTCAAAGGTGAATAATGATAATCCGGCAATATTCGATTCCTTCATAGGCAGAGTGCTGACAACCGGATACCAATCCCGGCGATATATCAAATGCCGGAATATAAGATTATCCTTTCCCCCCAATTTGCCCGTAATATAATATGTATTTCCAGTTTACCGGTAACAGGTTTTCATGGATAATTGTTCCTCCTGCAAGTCTTTTAATTTACTCCCCTATTTAATATCTGCGGATTTTTTTTAATAAACCCGTAAATTGTTTCCGCCGCCACCCGGTGACCACGGGCGTTGAAATGGATCGGATCATAAGCGGCATCATCGAATAAATCGTCATATTTATCGAATTCAGCCGCGAGATCCACCATGAATGTTTCGGTACTGCTGGCCACCAACCGGGTTTGCCTAATATAACATTCGTGATAAGTATGCATCAGGGAACGACTTCCCGGCGGATAATAACCTGTCAGTGAAGGAATTGGCGAGGTAAGTAGAATCGGCGTGAGACCTTTTATCCGACAGGCTTGAATTATGGCCGTCAGGTTATTATTTAAATCGGTCTCGCTTACCCGATAAACCGGATTCTCTTTTATCAATTTAGTTCGCAGCGGTTGTTCCACAGCCGAAAGAGCCAGCTTTTTTATCAGACGGTAGATTTTCAGGCGGGAAAACAGATTCTGAAGATCGATGATAAATTGCGGCGGCATTTTCTGTTCACAGTCGGGTATGTTATCGGCAGCGGCCCATTGATCATTCCAGGCAAACATAATCAGGACCACTCGGGGTTTCAGAGGAAGAATATCCGATTGAAAGAGACGCCGTCCCTGCCATGAGCTGTACCCCGGAATACCCGCGTTAATTACTTCAACCTGAGGCAAATCTGAATCGCTGTCGATTAGTTTCTTCAATTGGTTGATATATATCCCGCTGTCATCAATTCCCCAGCCGAAGGTGCAGGAATTGCCAAGAGCCGCGATTCGGATTTTATCGGTTTGGAGATCGATTTCATCACCGCGCAATCCAAGGGAGTTGATATGATAGGTTTTGTTCTCAAAGAAACGGGACGAGACGGTTTGTGAGGGGCGAAAACGCCAGAAAAGATTTTTATCTTTCTTGAATACTTCCAGGTAATCCAGGGCGCGGTTGACCAGAAAAAATCGGTTTTCGAAACGGGTGTTAATCGGGATAAGTGTCAAGATTAATTCGCTTACAAAAAGGAAGGCCGGAATCGAGACCAGCATAAGAGTGATCTTCCAACCGCGCGGGATTTTTTTTATATTATTGGCAGTCAATCCGGATTTCCGCCTAAAAGAGGGAATAGATGAACGGGGCCAGGGCTGATGATTCGGTGAAGACAATCAGCAGTGACAGCAGGATTAAGAATAGAATAATCGGGGTCAACCACCAGCGTTTGGAAGTTTTAAAGAAATACCAGAATTCCCCGAAAATTTTCAGGCGGTCTTTGATAGTTTGAATAAACGTCATATTTTAAATATAAAAGACATCGGTGAATCTTCAACCGAATTTTTCAATCATGACCGCTTACGATTTTGAATTCGGAGAAGTCCGGTAAAACCAGTCTTTCTTTTTCCAGAAAATAATCTTCAATCAGGAGAATATCAATCCCCGAGGAAATAAATGTGGCAAAGGCTTCCTCGGGCGTTCGGACAATCGGATGTCCGCGCAGATTTAATGAGGTGTTGAGCAAAACCGGCACGCCCGTAATTTTTTCGAATTCTTCCAACAGGCGATATAGAATCGGATTGGATAAAGGATCCGCTGTTTGAATACGGGCGGTTCCGTCGATATGGGTTACCCCCGGAATAACCGATTGCATCTCTTTTTTAACTTCAAAATTGAAAAGCATATAAGGCGACTTGACCGCCCCCTCAAAATAACGGGCGGCTTTTTCCTCGATAATCACCGGTGCAAATGGCCGAAACGGCTCGCGAAATTTAACGGCCTTGTTGATCTTCTCCTTTACTGCGGGATCGCGCGGATCGGCCAAAATCGACCGGAAACCGAGCGCCCGCGGTCCGAACTCCATCGCTCCATTGAAGAGTGCCACGATTTTACCTTCAGCCAATTTCCCGGCGACCAGGCGGGTTCTATCATTTTCATCCAATCTCCGATATGGCACCCTGATTTTATTTAAAAAGGTTCCAACCTGATCGGAAAAATAGGCCGGGCCCAGACCGAAGTATGGCTGACTTTCGGTCTTTGGCCGATCGGTCAGAGAATGCGAGATATATAACGCCGCTCCGACTGCCCCGCCGCTGTCCGACGAGGCCGGTTGAATATAAATATCATCGAATAAACCGCTTGAAAGTAATTTGCCCGCCGCCGCGCAATTAAGTGCCACCCCGCCCGATAGACAAAGGTTTTGCCGGCCGGTGATGGTCCTGGTATGAGAGGCCATCTTGTAAATTATTTCCTCGGTTACCTGTTGAATCGAAGCCGCGATATCGCGATCGGAATCGGTCAATTCCGCTTCCGGTAAACGCCTCGGACGGCCGAATAATTTTACGAAACCTCGTCCAGTCATTTCCAGGCCGGAATGAAAACGGAAATGTTTCAAATTCAGGACAATCGAGCCATCATCACAGATTCGAACCAGGTTTTCTTTTATCAGGTCGACATATTTCGGCCGGCCGTATGGCGCCAATCCCATGACTTTGTATTCCGCGGAATTAACCCGGAACCCGAGAAAATAGGTGAAAGCAGAATAGAGCAGACCTACCGAATGCGGGTAGTTCATCGCCTGCAGAAGACGAATCCGGTTACCCTCGCCGATACCGATCGAAGCGGTGGCCCATTCGCCGACCCCGTCGATGGTCAAAATAGCTGCTTGTTTGAAAGGCGAGCCAAAATAGGCTCCAGCGGCATGGGATAAGTGATGCTCGACAAACAGCACCTGGCCCCGATAGTCTAATTGTTTTTTTATAATAATCGGTAACCACAGTTTTTCTCTCATCCAGACTGGGATAGCCAGTCGAAAAGCCCGGTATGAGAATGGAACGGTTTGAAGATAACCGTTGAGTATCCGGTCGAATTTGATCAGGGGTTTATCATAGAAAGTGACTTTATCCAACCCATTGATATCGATTTGGCCTTTTTCAAGGCAGAAATGAATAGCATTGATGGGAAAAGCGGCATCATGTTTGATACCGGTGAAGCGTTCTTCAAGTGCCGCCGCTGTCAGGTGACCATCCTTGACAAGGGCGGCCGCGGAATCGTGATAGAAACATGAGATTCCCAGGACATTCATTTTTTAACTCTGATGTGAGGCTTTTTTGAGATCAAAATCACCGGATTCGATTTTTTGCCAGTTGCTTTTGCCGCTGAATTTATTCCGCAGGGGATCAAATCCAAACAGCCGGAATAACAAACCAAGCGGCGTGAATATCAAAAAATAAAAGAGAAATAATACAATTTCGGTATTTACCCTTCCGATAAAATGGGCGAATTTGGTCCACCCGATCCAGAGTTTTTTAAGGAATAATTTCATCCCAGATTATATTAAATGATTAACCGGCTCTTGGCAAGCCGCGTCCCGAAATGTTTATCTTTTATTTTCGAATCAGGAGAGTTATTTTAACGCCAATCGGGAGCCTTTAATTTTCAATTGGAGCGAATTATGAACTCATTACGATCGTTGATATTATACTGGATCTTTTTATTTTCGGTCGCCGGACCGGTGTTTTCTTTACCGACCATTGACGGACGGGTGTTCGGATTATACCCGATCACCAACGAAATTTCATTATTCAGGAATGTCGATGATGCCGGTTTTGACCGGGGAACGACGGTTCAGGTGGTTGCCATTAACAGCTTCAAAATTTTGACAGAATTCACGTTTGAATTTACGGCCGATTTCAATTATGAACTGTCCTATGATGTCATCAATGATCAGCGGGATTATTTTCGGGATCATTATATTGAGTTATCTCTGGTCAAACCGATCGCCGGCCATATAGCTATCAATTATCAGCGGGTCATTTCTACTTTTGAAAATGATTCAATCAACCAGGTGGGTTTGCGGATTTCGTTTTAAACAGGCCAAAAACGCTGTTTATCCGGGATTTTTATGATTTTTTGGACTTGACAAGGGCAGTATTTAATATATATTTTATTTATCTTTATACATAATCCCTCCCACCTCTTGGCTTGCAAGAGCCAAGGGGTTTTTTTGCCCATATCCGATTCCCGGACAACATTTTTTCGCCGAAAACCCGATTTTTAGAGTATATTATATGATATAACCGGGTATAATTATGATCCGAATTGCACTACTTGCCTGTTTACTGGCCATTTCGACGAATCCGCTTACCCTGGCTCAGAGCCGGGGAGGAGATATTTTAATGCCGCAACAACTCCTTCCGACTCCTGTTCGGAGTAGTCCCCCGATTAATCCCTCGGCGGTAACCATAGCTCGATTGCATTATGGAGGAGGCGGCGATTGGTACTGGGGGAGTTCGGCCCTTCCCAATTTACTTAAATTTATCAGGAATAACAGCAATTTGCCAGTGGATACGGTTGAAAAGGTAGTCCAGATCATGGATGACAACCTGTTTCGCTATCCCTTTTTATTTGCCACCGGACATGGTTTGATGAAATTCAGCGATGATGAACGGGAAAGACTGAGAACCTATTTATCCCATGGCGGTTTTTTGTTTATCAATGATTCCTATGGCATGGATAAAAATCTCAGGGTGGAGTTGGCTCGTCTTTTCCCGGAACGCGAACTGACTGAAATTCCATTCGAACACGAGATCTATCACAGTTATTATGATTTCCCCGGCGGGCCACCCAAGATCCATGAACATGATAAAAAAACCGCGCAGGGTTTCGGTATTATTATCGATGGCCGGGTAGTGCTTTATTACCTGTACGAATCCGATATCGGCGACGGCTGGGAGGACCCGCAGGTACACAATGATCCGCCGGAAAAAAGAGAGGCGGCCCTCAAGATGGGTCTGAACCTTCTTGCCTACGCCTTGAGTCATTAAAAAACGGAAGTGGTATATTATGGCCGATACCGAGAAAATAGTCGCATTGAAAAAGAGAATAAAAAATATCCTTCTCAAGGAACGGTTGATTTTATTTCTGGCCGGTATTCTGGGAACATTCTCCGGCCTGCTGGCGGTCTGGATAGTCCTTTCACTTCTGGCCGGAATTGTTATACTGCCGGTCTGGACTAAGATTGGATTATTAAGTGTAGCCGGGCTTTCTACCTTCTATGCCTTCTGGCGACTAGCCTTTTCGCGATTTTTCCATGGGACGCCGGAATCGGTTGCTATTCGGCTGGAACAAAAATTCCCGGGTTTGAAAGGGCGTTTAATTGCCGCCTTGCAATTTTCCGCATCCCCCGAGACAGAAAAAATCGGGTATTCCCCGGATTTGATTGAAGCCACTCTGATCCAGGCTGCGGAGACTGCAAATGGATTAAATTTCAATGAGATTGTCTCGCCCCACACTCTGTGGCGTAATCTGAAAACGCTGGGTATATCAACGGCCCTGGCATTATTACTGTTGTTTGTTTTCCCGGGTCTGTTTTCATATTCGTATCAGGTTTATTCTAATCCGACCGAAACTGTCGCACCACCCCTGGGGTATCAACTCAAAGCTTACCCGGGAAGCGGACTGGCAGTGAAATACCGTGATGTCGATCTGGGAGGGGTGCTTCTTGGAGATAAATTCCCCGAAGCGGCCACCGTTTACTACAAATTCGCCGGTGGTATCTGGCAGAAGACCGAGATCGAATTGACGAATCGGCCCCGTATCTCCGGATCTCTCGGAGATTCCCTGATGTTTTTCACGACTCTCAAACAGGTTCGCCGGTCTGTTGACTACTATGTCAAAGCCGGACGCGAAACCACCACGGTTGAGCATATCGACGTGGTTGATCGTCCGAGAGTGACCGGGATTAAGATGTCCATGTTTTATCCGCAGTACACCGGTTTACAGCCAACCGTTATTGATGAGAATGAAGGTTCGATATCGGCGGTGTACGGCACCCGGGTCAATATGCAGATCGAAACCAACTTGCCGGTCGTCCGGGCGGAAATGGTTTTCGCCGATTCCTCTCGTGCGCCCTTTACCATCTCCGGTCAGACAGCCGAGCAATCTTTCAGGATTGAGCAGGATTGGAGTTATTATATTTACCTGGTCGATGTGCAGAATGAGGTCAACCCGGATCCGATAGAATATCATATCACTTCCATCCCGGATGAATATCCTGTAATTGATGTCATCCGCCCGGGCATTGATGTCAATCTTAACGAGGAAATGATAGTTCCGCTTCTGGTGAGAATTTCCGATGATTATGGTTTCTCCTCGCTGGTGTTGAAATACTCCATAGTCTCGGAAGGACGGAAGAGCGATGAGAATGTGGCGGTTCTTCATTTCAACGATCGTATCAAAACCGAGGGAGAAATAAATTTCAACTGGAATGTGGAACCACTTAATTTGATGCCCTCAGACTATATTCAGTACCATTTTGAGCTGGCCGATAATGATCGGATCAGCGGTCCCAAAATAACTTCATCGCGGGTTTATATCGCCCGGTTGCCCTCGCTCGAGGAGATAATCGCCCAAACCGATGAGGAATACAATCAGAATATTGATAGATCCGAGCAGTTTTTAAAGGCCTCCAAAGATCTGGCCGAGCGGCTCAAGAATATCGCCCGGAAACTCGACCAGGATAAGGGTCAGACCGATCAAAAACTGCCCTGGCAGCATAAAAAAGAGCTGGAAGAAATCGCGCGGAAGAATGCCGAGATTTCCGAGGAGATGGATAAAACTGCCCAAAAAATAGATGAGATGGTTAACCGGTTGCAGGAAAACCGGCTGGCCAGCCGAGAACTCCTGGAAAAGCTGGCCGAGATTCAGAAGCTGTTCGAGGAAGTCGCTACCCCGGAAATGAAAGAGGCCCGACTGAAACTTCTTGAGGCTCTCAAGCAGATGGACCCGCAGAAACTCGATGAAGCCATGAAAGATTTCCAGCTTTCGCAGGAAGAGATGATGCAGCGGCTGGAGCGGACTATTGCCCTTCTAAAGAAAATGAAAGTCGAGCAGAAAGTTGAAGCCATGACCGAGATGGCCCGTGAACTGGTTGAAAAGCAGACCCGGGTCAATGAACAGACGGCTGATGCAAAATCAGAACAATTACCCTCGCTGACACCGGCCGAGCAGAAAGTCAAACAGGGTCTGGAAGGCCTGAAAAAGGAGGCCGCCAATCTGCGCCAGATGCTCGGAGCGACCCAATACCAGAAGGCCAATGAGGCGGACCAGTTCTGCAAGGCGGTTGAAAACAGCACCGCCGGGGAGAACATGGAAAACATGATGAATAATCTGGATGGGATGAAAAAAGAAAAATCACTTCAGGAGGGAGACCAGGCACGTTCGAAATTACTCTCCATGCTCGATAAACTTCAACAGGGTCAGCGGAGTATGTGCCGCGGCGGCGGGCAGGAAGTGGCTCGAAAAATGCGTGAGGCCATTGATGATATCAATTACCTGTCCAATGAAGAAGAGGGACTGATTGGCGATGCTGCGTCATTTCAGGGGGAATCGGAAGTCCTTCGTGATCTGGCCGCCCAACAGCAGATTGTCAAGGAATCGGTTGGGGGACTGGAACGCCGGATTGAGGCCCTTGGCAAAGAATCGCCTTTTATTGCCGCCCAGTTACAGAGCCTGATCCAGAAATCGATGGGGAATCTCGATCTGGCAATCGATCAGCTAAGTGACCGTCATGGCTCGCAGGCCATCCAGTACCAGCGTGAGGCGCTTTATAATTTGAATCGAGCAGCAGTCCAGATGCTTGATGCCCTGGAATCACAGAAAAACTGCGATAAAGGCGGCAATTGCGACAAACCATCACAAAAATTGAGTTCCCTATGCGATAAGCAGATGGAGCTTAATCGGCAGACCCAGTCGCAATGTCCCAATCCGAGCCAGATGAATCCAGGCGGAGAGGAAGCTATGCGGCGTTTGGCCGGCGAACAGGGGACTATCCAGAAGTCACTCCGGGAACTGCAGGATGAATTCGGCAACAGCCGGGAAGTCCTGGGTCGTCTGGATGCTATTGCCGATGATATGCAGAAAGTGATCGATGAACTCAGTAGCGGCGAAGTCGGGCAGAATACCCTCGATCGCCAGTTGAAGATATATTCACGGATGCTCGATGCTTCACGAACCATGCAACGTAAAGACTTTACCGAGCAACGCAAGGCCTCGGTTGGGGAAGATGTCCTTCGCAATTCACCACCGGCTCTTTCTGGCGACCAACTTCAGGGCGGATTGGATATTGAGGATCGGTTGCGCCGATTCCTTAATGAAAGCTATCCCCCGGAGTACGAACAGCATATCAAAGCCTATTTTAAAGCCCTGCTGGAACAAATCGAAAATAAGGGAAATCCTGAACAGAATGAAAATTAAGCTACTTTCGATTTTGATATTGATGTTTGTGGCGATGTCTGGATTTGTCGGAATCGTTCTGGCCGATGATCAATCGCCCAAAGCCATCCCCGGTTTGAAGATGGGCAACGAAAGCGGGAAGGCGAGATCAGCCGCCGATGAAATAGCTATGGTTCGGCAATTCATGAGTCGCGGAGCTTATATTAGTGCCGCCGATATGCTGGAAGATATGTATTCGAAGGATCCTTCCAATCGTGAGGTGGTTGATCTTTTATTGACTTGCTATGACATTCTCAAGGCCTATCCCAAAGCCGAATTGCTGTTGAATCGACAGCTTGAAAAAAATCCCTTCGATTATCAATACCATGACCGCCTGCTGGAAATCTATTTGCGGCTTGGAGTCGATTCCGTTATCACCACCTGCCTGTCCAATATTTTGATCAGGTTTCCCGGTAATCCCGATGTCTATCGATCGATTATCGCCAAACTGGTGCTTTTTGGCTACAATGACCGGGCGGCCGAGATGATTGCCGAGGGCCGCCGGACATTCGGAAACGTGGCCCTTTTTGCCATGGAAAACGCCTCGATTCTGGAAATCAAGGGGGAATATTATCGAGCGGTCAGGGAGTATTTTACGGCGGTTCAGAATGATAGTTTACTTAAACCTCAGGTGGATCGAAAACTTTCTCTTCTTGTTCGCTATCCCGATGCTCCTGATGAAGTCATCCGGGCGCTTCGAGAAATCACTGATAGTCTGCCGGGGAACCTTTTCGCTCATACTGTGCTCCAGGAAGCCTACATGACCGGCCGCCGCTATAGCGAGGCCTTTGATGTCAGTCTCAAGGTTGATTCCCTGATGGCGGGTGACGGTCGGCAATTGCTTGTTTATCAACGTCGATGTTATGAACGGCGGCTTTATGACCAGGTTATCCGGGTGGCCGAATATATTGAACGCCGCGATTTTAACAGGGATATTATTTCGGATTATAAATTTTATTATGCCGATGCCCTGGCCCAGTCCGGCCGGCCGGCGGAAGCGCTAACCCAATATTCCGAAATAGTGAAAAAATATCCCCAGCGGCGCGATCAGGCCCGAGCGCTAATTGAGATGGGGCGGGTGTACCGTTACCAGATTCGTGATTACGATTTAGCCCGTGTTTATTTCGATTCGGTAGCGGCCATGCATCACGGCGGGACTTTTTATGCTGAGGCAATGGAAGAAATGGCCCTGATGGCGATGGTCGAAGGGCAACTCGATTCGGCCGAAGCGGCCTTCGATCGCATCGGGACGTTGCGGAATCAGGAGGAATTAACCGAAAAAATTGACTACCATCGAGCCATGATTCTGCTCTTTCGGAAAAAATACGAGGAGGCTGATCTGGCTTTCAGAAAGTTAATGACGATCTTTCCACGCGGCTTTTATTTCAATGACGCCTTGGCCAACAGCCTGAATATTCGCGAATCCCAATTGGGGTATCCTAAGGCCCTGGATAAATATACCGAGGCACTTTATTATGAAGTCAGGCTGATGCCCGATTCGGTCGAGGAGCGATTTCGGGAAGTCATCGGGATGGGAGAGACACCCCTGGTCGGTCAATCATCCTACCGGCTGGCCGGATATTATCTGGAAATGCAGGATACCATTTCTGCCCTTGAAGTGATCAATGAAATGGAAAGGAATTATCCCGAGGATTATTATTTTCCATATTGCCTGAAAATGAGAGGAGATATTCTGGCTCAGGGAGAAGCAACCAAAGACCGGGCGGCTGAAATATACAGAACCCTGTTGGGGAAATACAATACCTATCCGTTTATCGGCGAAGCCCGTGAGACGCTTCAAAAAATCAAATTACTTCAGCCGCCCAGTTAATGATTAAAAATCAGCCGAGACTTTTTCTTTATCGTTCTCCAGCTTTTTCAGTGTCATTTCGAGATTGTGAACCCGGCCCTGTAATTCTTCCATCCTGGCCGCCTTGATTTTAATCGTGGTTCGGACCAGTAAAGCCAGTGAAATCAACATGAATAAAACCGAGTTAATCTGACGGAAAATCTCGCCATAATTGACTATGGAATCCAGAAAAGCGGCTATGCCCAGAAAAAAAAGAATGGCACACCAGATGAACATGTATCCTCCTGATTTTTTTGGTCTTTGATCTCTTCCTAATGGTATAATTTTTGTTGTGAATTATGCTTTTATAATTATATTTGAGCCAAATTTTATTCAGGTTTCATTAACATATATTGACTTATATGATTATCGGTAAGAGGATATTAGAGCTTTAGGAGGTCCTTTTGGATAAGACCAACTCATCCCCCGGCGGATTTGATAAAATAAACGCGATTATTGGCGGCCTGGTCCTGATTTTCAGCCTCATTGTCTATCAATTAACCGTTGCCCCCACACTATCTTACTGGGATTGTGGTGAATTTATAGCATGTTCCCATATTCTGGGAATCCCGCATCCACCCGGGTCTCCACTTTTTATTGTGATCGGTAGGATTTTTTCGGTACTGCCTTTGGTTTCGGATATTTGTATGAGAATTAACCTGATATCTGTTATTACTTCGGCTATAGCTGTGCTCTTCGGATACCTTTCGGTGGTAAGAATGATCCGGTTTTGGCACAATGATATGTCGGCTGACGGCTGGTCAAGAATTATCACCTATCTGGGCGGAGTGACAGGGGCTTTATTTATGGCCTTTTCAACCACCTACTGGGGGAATGCGGTCGAGGCGGAAGTTTATGGCATGTCCTTGATGCTGATGACAATCATTCTCTGGCTGATGCTCAAATATTATAATGTCCGGGGAACGATGGAAGGAACCCGGATTATAATTCTGGCCTGTTACCTGGCGCTTTTGGGAGTGGCGGTTCATCTCACCACATTTCTGATTATGCCGGTTGCCGCCATATTCTTTATTCTGAAAAAAGATTCTCCCCCGAAAGCCTGGATTATTCTCTGCTGTTTATTCGTAGCCGAACTTCTGGCTATTTTTATCTTCTCCAATATGGAATTCGGTTATCAGGCCTTTTTGTTTGCATCGGTTTTAATGATGATGGCGGTGGTTTTTTTCACCTTCAGGTACATCAACTGGCCGGTTTTAATCGGGATCGGTGCCTTCTCACTGATTATGATCGGATTTTACCAGTTTATTTATGGTCTTCTGGCAGGCTTAATTGTCATGCTGGTTATCGCTTTTGTGGCTCGTAAGCTGGACTGGAGAACCGGCCTGGTGATAATCATTCTTGCCGTGGTCGGATATTCCTTCCACCTTTTTATTCCCATTCGTTCCGGGGCGGAACCTAATCTCAGGATTGATGAAAACAATCCGTCGCGGGATTTCAGCATAGCTCCCTGGGCATTTTTCGACGGGAAAAACAAGGCTTTTATCAATTATCTTGATCGCAAGCAATACGGCAGTGAATTAATGGTTGAGCGTTCCTTCAAGCGGCGGGGAACATGGGCGCACCAATTCGGACGTCACCCGCACATGGGTTTCTGGAGTTATTTCGAGGAGCAGTATGGTTTGAAATCGATCCATCTGATTATCTTTATTATCGGATTGTTCGGGACCGCCTTTGCCATAATGCGCCGTCTTGAGGTAGGTTTGCCGTTTCTGATATTACTTCTTCTGGCGTCGGTGGGGTTGGTTCTCTATATGAACTTCGCCGACGGCATCAAGTATAATCCGGTGTCGGGCGATGCCTATCTTGAGGTTCGGAACCGAGATTACTTCTTCACCCCGGCCTTTGCCTTTTTCGGACTGGCTATCGGGCTCGGGCTGGCCGCCCTGATGGAGGTGGTCAGGAAAGAAACGGCTTCGAAAAGTTATCAAAAGCCACTTCTGGCGATTATGTCACTTCTGGTTTTACTGCCGGGATTTCCTCTGGCCAATAACTATTTTTGCAATGATCGATCCAAAAACTATTACCCGCTGATATATTCGCAAAATATTCTGAACACCTGCAAGGAAAACGCCATCCTGTTTACCTCGGGAGATAACGATACTTTTCCGCTCTGGTGTGTGCAGGAAGTTTACGATCATCGCAAGGACGTCCGGGTAGTCAACCTCTCCCTTTTTAATACCGACTGGTATGTGGAACAGATGAAAAACCGCTATGGTGTTCCAATTTCGCTGAGTGATGACCAGATTCTGTGGAATGATTATGAGTACCGCGGACAAACCGTTCGCCGTCCGGAAAAGCCGTTCTATGACCGTCCGCGAAAACGGCGAACCTACTTAATTCCAATGCCTTTTGAGGGCCGGACGGTGAAACTTCAGGATATGATGGTCGATGAGGTCGTTCTTGAGAATAAATGGCGGGATCCGGTTTATTTCTCGTCGGAACCGTATGCCGAATCGCCCCTGAAGCTGAGGGATATTTCGGTTGCCACCGGGATTTTATACCGGCTGGATACGGCTAACTGGCCGCGAGGAATCGATGCCGAGGAAGGATCCCGGTTGTATCATGAGGTGTATCGTTACGACGGACTCGACGATCCCACTATATATCGCGACGAAAACGCCACCGGGGTTATGATGACCCTTGGTTTCAATGCCCTCAGAATCGCCAATGAATTTCATCGGACCGATCGAATCGATCGAGCCAAGGAAATCCTTACTTTTATAATAGGGAAATACCCGGAATTCCTTCAGGCTTATGCGCAACTTTCGGATTATTATAAAGCCGAAGGCGACAGCGCCGCGGCCGATTCCATTCTGGCGCAATTCGAGGGCGTGGTCAAAGATCTTCTCGCCCGCGATCCCCAGAACCAGTTTTATCTCGGGGATCTGGGATTGGTGGAACACTATCGCGGCCGTTCCGAGGACGGCGTACAGCATCTCTGGGACGCCTTTCGATTGAATATGAGTAACGGTCATGCCTATCACAAGCTGGCCCAGACTCTTTTTGAAACGCGGCGGATGACCGATCTTTACAATGCCACCATGATGTATGCCGATTATAAGAATAATATGGATGATCCTCTGGTTCGACAGATAATGGGAAGTGTCCGCCAGCAAAGCCCGATTCCCGGGACGCCGTGAGATATGAGGCAGAATATTTTAAGGACCGCCATGATCGGCGGTCCTTTTTTTATTTCTGAAAGATATAAGTCCCGTTTCGGTGATACTTGCCCTGGGATCTGGTCATCATCCGTTCCATAATGAATTCCCGACGGACCGTGCAATAATCCTCAAAATGCCCGGAAATGATATTATTGACCTCCTTTTCAGTATACACCCGGTCGAGATCGAAATGGCGAAGAATGTATTCCAGAATATATTTTCTTTTTTTCCGCTGGGCCGGCAGGGCAGTCACCCGGCCGTTTTTAACGAAATTGCCTATGATCTTTTCGCCCGGATAGACTGTTCGCCGGTTGGAATGCTTCTCCAGCCAGGTCCATAGATCGGTTTCGGCAATCCGCCAGTCCTTGCCGATTTTATAACCGGGAATATCCCCCTGCTGTAATTTCCGGGCGATAACTTGGACATTCATCTTGAGGATATCAGCCAGCTCGGTGGTGGTGAAAAAGCGGGGAGACGTATTTGGATTTTGTTTATTTTCCATTTTGCAGACCCTCACTATAATTAATAACGTATTATATGGTATTTTAACGTATTGTCAATGGTTTTGTTGCATAATTGTGGACCATAATTCATTTGACTTAATTGTCAGGCAATGATTTATTCCCTCGACAGCCATGATCTATGTGATGTATACCATCCTGTGCCTTATCTGGGGTTCCACCTGGCTGGCCATCAAACTGGGGTTACAGGATGCTCCGCCAATCTGGTCGGCCGGATTGCGATTTACATTGGCCGCTCTGATAATTGTTTTCATAAATCTCATTCGCAAAGCCCGCTATCCCGATTCACTATGGGAAATATTACGGTTGGCCATCCCGGGAATATTTATGTATGCCCTCAGTTACATGTTTCTCTATGGCGCGGAGGTCTATATTGATTCCGGATTGACGGCCATGCTATTCGCCAGTTTTCCTTTTTTCGTGGCGGCTTTTTCGATCGGAATGTTGAAAGATGAAAAGCTGGGTCGCGGCGGATGGACCGGTCTGGTGGTTGGCTTTATCGGGATAGTAATAGTCTTCTATGATTCGCTGACCAAATCGAACCTGTTATCATTGGGGGTCTTTCTGGCTGTTCTCGGATCGGCCGCGTCGGCCTATGGCACTGTTTATATCCGCGCCTATCAGCGGGAATATGATATAGGGATTATGGCCGCAGTTCAGATGGGAATCGCGGCGCTGATAACTCTTGTCTGCGCTATTGTTTTCGAGTCCTGGGGCGATTACAATATCACCGCCCGTTCGGTAGGCGCATTATTTTATCTGGCCGTGTTCGGTTCGGTGGTAGCCTTTCTTATATATTACTGGCTGCTTAAAAAACTAAAGGCAATCATGGTGTCGCAGATCGCTTTCATTACCCCGGTAATTGCCATTATTCTCGGTTATTTGGTCCGCAACGAGACTTTTTCGGCCTTTACAATGGCTGGTTCAATTCTTATCATGGTCGGTGTCGGATTGGTCTTAAGGAGGTAAGCGGACTCTGTTTCGGTTGATAAAAAATCACCCCCTTCTATTTTGCATGATGGTTGCCGGGATTCTTCGCCTGGTGGCGGTCGGTTATTCCCGGGGCTTTATGGCCAATGATGATCATTTTGAAACGGTTCAGATTGCTTATGATGGTCTTCAACGAGGTCTTATCAACGAGGAAGGCGTCATTCGCTGGAATGCCATGAAGGGGACCGATGTCGGTCGTTCGCCCCTTTATACCATGTTCAATTACAGTATGATGTACGTCCTGAAGGCGATCGGCGTTGAGCAACTGGATTCCATGATGTATTTCATTCGTCTGGCGCATGCTCTGTTGTCGATGCTCATGGTCTATTTCGGTTTCAAATATGTCCATTGTGTTACTGGCAGCGACACGGCCGCTCTTGTAACGGGGTTAATAATAGGGGGGTATTTCCTGATGCCGTATCTGGCGGTTCGCAATCTGGTCGAAATGGTTTCGGGAGATTTGCTGGTACCCTGCCTGTTCCTGGCATACGTTGGAGTCAAAGAAAATAATGGGCAATATCTGGTTCTGTCCGGGATTCTGGGGGTGTTGTGCTGGATGATTCGATTCAATACCGGGCTGGCGGTGTTGCCGGTCCCGTTGGCGATCTGGTTTATGGCGCGGAATATCAGGCCGGCCGTGTATTTTTGCGCCGGATGTGTCATGATGCTGGTTTTTGCCGCAAGTCTCGATATCATTTATCAGGGAAGCTTCGGGCGTTCGACCATTAACATTTTTAACTCGTTTCTTCATGTCACCAAAAATCCGCCGTTGCCGCATCCGTTTTATACTTTTGCCGGATTGATACTGGGTATCTTCATTCCACCCTTTTCGCTCTATTTCATCTTCAGCCTCTTTCGCAAGAAGGTAATTCTGGACAATATCATTGTATTTTCCGCCGCGGCCTCATTTTTCCTGATTCACAGCGCCATTGCCCACAAGGAAGAGCGTTTCATGATTCCGATTTTCCCGTTGATTGTCATTCTTGGTGTAATCGGTTTGCATAACTGGCTGGGTTCCGGCCACTGCCGGCCATTGAATCGGAGAATTTTCAAAATATCGGCGGGTCTGGCCCTGGCCATCAACCTGATTCTTCTGCCTTTATTTACTCTTAATTATGCCCACAAGGGAATGGTCGAACCGTTTGTCTATCTCGGTCATCAGAAAAACATAAACAACATCCTGGTGGATCGAACCGAAAGAAAGCGATATATCGCCATCAGTTATGCCGGTTTTAAGAGGCCGCGTTATTTTAAGATTGACAGCTGGCCGGAATTGACGCGGATTTACGAAAATATGTTCACTGCCGACCAACCCGATTATTTCGTTATTTTCACCGATGATAGTCTGGCCGACCATCTCGATTCGCTTTCACGGTACTACGGGCCAGTGGAGGCAGTTTTTAATTCAACCCCATCGCTGGTGGACCGCATTCTGCATTTGCTGAATCCAAAACACAATCACCTTAACGAGTCATGGGTGTACCGCCGGGTCAATAATTTTGAATCCTGAAGATAGTTGCTTTTTGGCGGAAGATATATATATTGACCGGGTAATTATGTCTCTTTTTTGTTAATTTGATGAACCGATTTTTTAATTTTTCGACACCTCAATTGCGTGTCGTGATTTTCCTTTCAGGAATGCTCATAATCCTGTCGGTTTATTCATTTCTGCGTGATTATTCCGAAGTGGATGAAAGCCGGCTGAAATTTTCAGTGACGCTCGGTGATAATGATCAGCGCTATCGCCCGATTATCAGAATCGATTTGAATTCTTCTCCGGCCGATTCTCTGGAGCTTCTGCCGGGTATCGGCCCGGTTCTGGCATCGAGAATTATATCCTATCGCGATACCGCCCGATTTCAAAAACCGGAAGACATAATGAAAATTAAGGGCATTGGTTACTCCTCCTTTGAAAAGCTCCGGGATTATATCGAGGTCCGCCCGTGGTAACTCTGAAGGGAAAAAAATACGGGATTGATTTTTCCGATGGAATGGTCAGTCTGGCAAGCCAGACATATGCCCACGGTAGGGAAAGGGTCGAGGCGCTTCTGGCAATTCCTTCCGAACAACTTCGGCCCGATTTGATCGAATCCGATGGTGAATTGTTTCTGGCCATCCCGGAAAATGAATCGGTAATCAAACGAATAAATATTGTTTCCGACTATGGTTTAAATCCCGGGAAACTGGCGGTTTTTGAATTATCCAGTTCGCTTCTGATCGATCAAAGCCATTATTATCTGGAATCTTTCGGTCGTGAGGGATCGTCGGAACGGCTGGCGATTGCCTATAACCGTGATGCCGTCGATAAACGGATCGATTTTCTGAAGGAGGTTTTGGCCCGCCCGACAGGATTTAAACTGCGCTCTTGGGCCCTGGCCGCCGGCTACCGGCATTTCTGTCGCCGCGAAGGGGGACAATTAATCGGTCTGGTCGACATCAGTAGTAATCTTGCTTCCTTTTGTTTCCTTCGCGATGATTATCCGGTTGAGATCGGGGCAGTGATGGCTGATCCCGCCTCAGTCAATAACGGGGGGAACCTGTCGAAGGCTTTTTTACTGGATTTGGTGGCAACCCTGCAGTACCGCCGAATGGCTCTGGATCGAACTTTTCATTCCCTGCCTCTATCGATGCTGGTTATTACCGGTGAGCGGACCAATCAGAATCTGGTCGAAAAGCTGGGGGAGGCAATGGGAGTTCGAGCCGTATTGCCAGTTATAAAAAAGGAGCTGTTTTCGGAATCATCAGGCGAACAGGCCGGAAAATTTTTGGTGGCCCTCGGCCTGATGGTTGAGTGACCAATGAGAATCACTGGTGGCATATTTCGGGGGAGGATAATCTATGGGATTCCGGGGATGGCCACCCGGCCAACCTCTGATAAAACTCGCCAGGCCGTTTTTAATATCCTCATGAATGATATTGAGCAGGCAAGGGTCCTGGACCTGTTCGCCGGATCCGGGGCACTTGGGATTGATGCCATTTCCCGCGGGGCTGTCTCGGCGGTTTTTGTCGAGGCTAACCATAAACCGGCTGAGATGATTCGACGTAATCTCAAGTCCCTGGGTTTAACCGAGCGAGTTATCGAATCCGATTACCGGGAGGCAGGGAAAATTCTGTCCGAACATAAAACGCGGTTCGATCTTATTTTTGCCGACCCGCCATATGATCTGGTAGCACCGATTGAAGTTATAGAAATGATTGTGCAATATAACTTGCTTAGTCCCCAGGGAATCCTTATCATTGAACATAAATACGGCCGGGCGGCAGAGACCGCGCCCGGTCTGGTTCGGTTGAAGCAAAGAAAATTCGGCCAAACCGAGGTGTCCTTTTATGCCCACAATGAAACGCCATAATGAGAGAATCGCCATCTATCCCGGGACTTTCGATCCCATCACCAACGGCCATATTTCTTTGATAGAACGGGCGGTAAAATTGTTTGACCGATTGATTGTGGCGGTGGCCCTGAATGCGGGAAAAAATCCGCTGTTTACCCACGATGAACGATTCGCTCTGGTTAAAGAAAGCCTGAAGAAAAGCCGGTATATCGAGGTCATCCAGTTTGACGGTCTGCTGGCCGATCTGGCCCGAAAACAGAAGGCCTGCGCCATAATCAGGGGCCTTCGGGCGGTTTCCGATTTTGAATATGAATTTCAGATGGCCCTGATGAACCGGAAAATGGCTCGCTCCGTGGAAACGGTTTTTTTAATGCCGGCCCTGTCCTGGGTTTATCTGTCATCCACCATTGTCAAAGATGTTGCTTCCAATGAGGGTGATGTTCATACCCTGGTACCGTTGCCGGTCGAGAAAGCCCTGAAGAATAAATATCGGCCGTCCCGATAGTTTATCATTGCCAATCATCACCAATCATGACTATATAAGGCATGCGATATGAGCGTTTTATTGCCGGCCGGTATCTGAAATCCGGTCGCTTTTTCACGTCAGTATCGACCTGGATCACAACTCTAGGTATTACTCTTGGTGTGGCGGTGGTCTGTTTTGTCATGTCGATGCATAACGGTTTCGAAACCGAACTTCGCAGTCGTCTTCTGGGAACCACATCTCACATAACCATTTTCCCGCGCAATGTGATGACCATCAGTGAATATGATAATATTATTACCCAGGTTGAAAAGGTCGACCAGGTTATTGCCGCATCACCCTTTATATATTATAAGGCGGCCATTTCATCGGAAACGGCCGGTGATGGGATTGTAGTACGGGGAATCGATCTCGAGAAAGAAAAGCGAACCGCCAATATTGCTGACGACATTATCCTCGGTGAATACTCCTTTGATATCGCTCTTATGGATTCGTCCGAAAATGCATCAGGTATGATAATCGGGGAGGGTTTGAGGAATCGTCTTGGGGTCACGATAGGTGATCCGGTGGTGCTTTATTCATTGCGCGGCGATGATCTTCGCCGCGCAACGCGACCCCGGGTTTCCAAATTTTATATCACCGGGATTTTCGAAACCGGGATGTACGAGTTTGATGAGCAACTGGCCTATATTTCTCTGGTCTCCGCCCAGCATCTGTTTCAGATGAACAATGAAGTCACCGCCATCCATCTCAAATTGACAGATATTTATCTGGCCGACCAGGTCGCCCCACGGATTCGGGAAATCCTGGGTTTTAAATATGATATTGTGCCCTGGAATGTGCTTCACAAAAATCTTTTCTCTTGGATTGCCCTGGAAAAGAAAGTCCTTTTTATAGGATTCATTTTAATTGTCCTGGTGGCGGCTTTCTCGATTATTTCAACCCTGGTCATGCTTGCCATGGAAAAAAGGGCTGAAATCGGTATCTTAAAGACCATCGGTTCCACTACCGCCTCAATCCGGCGTATTTTTGTCATGAATGGTCTGGTGATAGGTGCTATTGGGATTATATGCGGTTGGTCACTGGCTCTGGCGGCCTCCTGGATACAGAATGAATACGCCGTCATTTCACTTCCCAGCGAGTTGTATTTTATTGATTATCTTCCGGTTGAAGTTCACCTGGTGGATTTTATTCTGGCCGGCCTGGTAACTATTGTAATTTGTTTTCTGGCCGCTCTCTATCCGGCCATAAGAGCCTCTCGCCAATCGGTAATCGATGTCATCCGGCAATAATAAGTTGATGAATATAGGCGGCTTAGCTAAATAATTTGACGATTCTGGCGAAAATAGTTATATACTTAAATAGTGACGTTGGGATATATGGGAGCTTATTGATTGGAAACGGCCAATAACAATCCCCTCCTGGTCGCAAGGGGCATCTGCCGGAATTTTGAAACTGCCGAAGGAACCCTTAAAGTTCTTCAGGGTATTAATCTTGATGTAGCCTTTGGTGAGATGGTAGCTGTGATTGGGGAATCGGGGGTCGGCAAATCAACCCTGATGCATATTCTGGGAGGTCTTGACCGTCCGACCAGTGGCTCGGTCAGGATTAAAGATGAGGAATTCGGATCGAAAACGGAAAGCGATCTGGCCCGTTTCCGTAATCATAATGTCGGTTTTATCTTTCAGCAACATCATCTCCTTGAGGACTTTACGGCGCTTGAAAACGTTATGATGCCGTCATTGATTGCCGGACGCACTATGGCCGAGGCCACATCAGATGCGGAACAACTTCTGGCTGATGTTGGTTTAAGCAGTAGGATCAGGCACCGGCCCAGGCAATTATCCGGAGGTGAACAGCAACGCGTGGCCGTGGCGCGCGCTCTGGTCAATAATCCGGCAATTGTGATTGCCGATGAGCCTTCGGGAAACCTGGATATAAAGAACGGAGAAAGATTGCACAGTCTTTTGAGCGATCTGAGTCAAAAGCGCGGAATAACTTTCCTTATTGCCACGCACAACAAAGATTTAGCCGGAAGCTGTCGAAGAATCGTCAAATTGGAAAATGGCCTTTTAAGCGGGGTCGAAAAAGATTGGGAATAAATTATGCTTTGTCAGGATTGTAAGAAGGAACAGGCGACGGTCCATCTGACGCAAATCGTCAACAACGAAAAGCTTGTCCTGTCTCTGTGCAAGGAATGTGCCGCCAAGAGAGGCTTTCATTCGCCCCTGGATAATGTTGCTTTTCCTCTGTCCGATATCCTGGCCGGTTTGATTCAGCAACAATTCCCAGAGCAGAAGGGTGACATGCCGGATCTGAAATGCGAGGGATGCGGCTTGACTTTCGAGGAATTTGCGCGGCAGGGAAGATTCGGCTGCGGTCAATGTTATCAGGCTTTTCGGCCCAGGCTGGAAATGATAATGCGTAAAATCCATGGTTCTTCGCTTCATAAAGGCAAGTTACCGGTTTCATCGGCCGATCAAACTCTGCCGATTCGTGAAGAAGAAAGACTTGAAACGGAATTAAAGAAAGCCATAAAGGCTGAAGATTTTGAGCGGGCGGCCGATTTACGGGATAAATTAAAGGCCGTTAGAAAGGCTCATCTGGTATCCGAGGATAAAAATTGAGGACTATGTTTGAAGATATGGCCAAAAGTCTGACGGGCTGGTTGTCCGGTAAAGGCGATGAGAATATGGTGGTCCTTTCATCACGGGTCCGCCTGGCCAGAAATATCGCCGGTTGCGCCTTTCCGTCCGCGGCTCATGCGGATACAAAGGAAAAAATCATTGGCTATTTTGAATCGGCCATTACCCGCTCCAATATACTATCGCACGGTAAGGTTTATCATGCCAATCAATTGACCGCCCTTGATCGCGATTTCCTGGTTGAACGTCATCTGGTTTCCCCGCGATTTATGAGCGACGATACCGCCCAGGCTTTATTTATCAGTGATGATGAAAAAGTCTCGATTATGATTAATGAGGAAGATCACCTGCGGATACAGGCTCTTTCCTCCGGACTGAATCAGAAAGAACCATTCGAGACAGCCATAAAATACGATAATGAGATCGGTTCACTTCTGGAGTTCGACTATGATCCCGATTTCGGTTTTCTGACAGCCTGTCCGACCAACGTCGGAACCGGGATGCGGGCCTCGGTGCTGATACATCTGCCGGGGTTGGTGATTACCAAGGAGATCGACCGGGTTATTCCGAAAATCACTCAGATGGGTGTAGTTGTGCGCGGTTTTTACGGCGAAGGAACCGATGTTCTGGGTAATTTGGTACAGGTTTCCAACCAGAATACTCTGGGCGTTTCCGAGGCGGAAACATTGGAACTGATTGGCAAGGTTACTCGTTTGATAATTAAAGAAGAGGAGCAAGCCCGGGGGCGCTTAATGGAAGAGGCCTCCGATCAGATTGAGGATAAAATCTGGCGGGCTTATGGTATCCTGCAGTACGCCCGGGTGCTGACTTCGGAAGAAGTGATGAATATGTTATCTGCCCTGCGTTTGGGTGTGGCAATGAAAATTATTGATTCAATCGATATAGGTCTGATTAATGAACTTCTGCTTCTGTCGCAACCGGCGCATCTTCAGAAGTACTATGGCGAGGAGATGCCATCCGATCAACGTGATGCTTTAAGAGCAGAGATCGTCAGAGAGAGACTTAAATTAAAGACATGATATTATGATTATCATATATCGTTTTAGCGGAGACCATAACTGAAAGGTATATAAAATGAACGAGATGTTTACGGAATTAGCCCGGAAAGCCATCGAGTATGCCAGGGATGAAGCGGCTCGGCTTCGTCATGATTATATCGGGACCGAGCATCTCCTGCTGGGACTGATTCGACTGGGTGACGGCCGAGCTATCGAAATCATCACCAATCTGGGATTGGAACCCCAGGATTTGAAAGCTTCGATCGAGGAAGTCGTTCAGCCCTCGGGTGGAACCATGACCATGGGCCAGGTGCCGTTGACCGCCCGGGCCAAGAAGACATTGGAAGTTTCCGGGCAGGAAGCCCGGGCTCTTAAATCCAAAGATATCGATACCGAGCATATCCTGCTGGCTCTTCTCAAAGATGAAGAGGGTGTGGCCGCGCAGGTTCTCTCGATGTATGAGATAGACTATAAAGAAGTTTATGAAGAGTTGAAAAACGTTCAGAGCGGCAAGCCTTCATCTTTCAAGCGGAAACGCAAAAAATCCAAGACTCCGGCTCTGGATCACTATGGCCGCGACCTGACCGAACTGGCCCGCCGCGGACGGCTTGATCCTATTATCGGTCGTAACAATGAAATCGAGCGGGTCAGCCAGATTCTGTCGCGCCGCAAGAAAAACAACCCGGTTTTGATAGGTGAACCCGGTGTCGGCAAAACCGCCATAGCCGAAGGTTTGGCCCAGCGGATTGTCGAGGGGAAGGTCCCGCAAAACCTGGAAAACCGGCGTCTGGTTACGCTTGATATGGCTTCCCTGGTGGCCGGTACCAAATACCGCGGCCAGTTCGAGGAACGCCTCAAGGCCGTCATGACAGAAATTATCAATTCCAAAGATGTTATCATTTTCATCGATGAATTACATACCATCGTCGGGGCCGGCGGAGCCGAGGGATCACTTGATGCCAGTAATATTTTTAAACCGGCTCTCTCCCGTGGCGAGTTGCAGTGTATCGGTGCCACCACATTGAACGAATATCGAAAATATATCGAGAAAGATGGAGCGCTGGACCGCCGTTTCCAGACCGTTATGGTGGAACAACCGTCGGTGGAAAACACCGTTCATATCCTTAAAGGGCTTCGCCCCAAATACGAAGAGCATCATAAGCTGACTATTTCCGATGAAGCCATCGAGTCGGCGGTGAAGCTATCCAATCGCTATATCAGCGGGCGTTTCCAGCCTGATAAAGCCATCGATGTAATCGACGAGGCGGGCAGTCGGGCTCATCTGGCGACCTATGCCAAGCCGAAGGAATTTGCCGAGATCGAGAATGAAATCACTTCTCTTCAGGAGGAAAAGGAAAAGGCCGTTAAAAATCAGGCGTTCGAAACCGCCGCTCAACTTCGCGATGAACTGAAATTCAAAAAAGAACGTCTTCAGGAAATGAAGAAGGAGTGGGAGGAAAAACGGGAAAAAGAGCGTGTCGTTCTTCAGGAAGATGATATCTCGCAGGTCGTTTCGCAAATGACCGGTATCCCGCTTTTCCGGCTCGAAGAAAAAGAATCCAAGCGCCTGCTCCGGATGGAGGAAGAACTGAGGAAGAAAATTGTGGGGCAGGATGAGGCTATTGCCACTATCACTCGCTCCATCAGGCGTGCCCGTGCCGGCCTGGCCGATCCGCGGCGCCCGATCGGATCATTTATTTTCCTTGGCCCCACCGGGGTTGGAAAAACCGAACTGGCGCGTGCCCTGGCCGAATTCCTGTTCGAGGATGCCGAATCGTTAATCAGGATCGATATGTCCGAATATATGGAAAAATTCGCGGTTTCTCGTTTGATTGGTGCTCCTCCCGGATATGTCGGTTATGAAGAGGGCGGACAGCTGACCGAAAAGGTTCGTCGCCGGCCCTACTCCGTGGTTCTTCTCGATGAAATCGAGAAAGCCCATCCGGACGTTTTCAATATCCTGCTCCAGTTGATGGATGATGGTTCTTTGACCGATTCTTTCGGGCGCAAGGTTGATTTTCGCAATACCGTGGTCATTATGACTTCCAATATCGGAACGCGACGGATTCGCGACGGTAAGACGGTTGGTTTCGGATCGACTGAGGCCGATGAATCGCATGATTCGATGAAGAAAAAAGTTACCGAGGAACTCAAGAAAATATTCAACCCGGAACTGCTCAACCGGATCGATGAGACGGTTGTATTCCATTCGCTGACTCTCGATCATATCAAGCAGATTGTCGATATTTTGCTGGAGGATGTTGCCAAGCGATTGGCCGACAAGGGCATCAGTTTCACGCTCACCGACGATGGTCGTAACTTTTTGGCAGGCAAAGGGTATGAGCCGATGCTGGGAGCCCGACCGCTACGCCGTGCTATCCAGAAATATCTGGAAGACCCGCTGGCCGAGGAGCTTTTGCGGGGTCAGTATGCCGGTGATTGCGATCTGAAGATTGGGGCTGATGAGCAGAAACTGATTTTCAGTTTCAATGAAAAACCGGTCAATGACGAAAAACCGGAGAAGGTGACCAAATAAAAGGCTTGATTTTTTCGGGATTCTTATTATAATATCAGGCCCGGTGAAAGCCGGGCCTTAGTTTTGAAAAAAATAGTTTGAGATACGGAGTAGCATTATGGCTCACAAAAAAGGTGTTGGTTCCTCCCGCAATGGCCGCGATAGTCATGGTCAGCGGCGCGGCATAAAAGTTTTTTCGGGCGAAGCCGTTCCGGCCGGTTCGATTCTTGTCCGCCAATGTGGGACCAAATTCCACCCTGGACTCAATGTCGGTCGCGGCAAAGATGACACTCTTTATGCCAAAATCACCGGCGTCGTGCGTTATCATCAGAAAGGCCGCGATAAGAAATTTATTTCGGTCGAGGAATAATTTCCAGGCGATAATCGGACACAAAAAAAGAAAACCCGTATCATAAACGACACGGGTTTTTTATTGATATTATTTCCACCGGAATGAAGAATAAACATTCCGGGACAACTGATAATGGCTGTAAATGCTACATGATGAGCACAATCTTTCCCAGCTGGCTACCATACTCCGATTCCACTGAATAATAGTATATCCCCGAGACCGGAGCCTGGGTGTTACGGGTGATGACATCCCATTTATCATGCATACTCTGTGGATCATCAAGCGGGTAATCATGTACGATTTCACGGATCAGGTCGCCATCGATGGAGAAAATGCGGATAGTGCATTTATGCGGCAGGTTGGTAAAATGAATTGCCCGCACCCGATCATCCGGCGCATTATCCTGGCCGCGGCCTTCAAAACCCAGGGCTCGATATTGCCCGTCAATCCGGTATGGATTGGGATATACGATGACATCGAGGCCCTGGCTCTCGACCAGGCTGGTTCGATTCTGAGCATACTCGGCGACAGCGTTGGTCCCGGGATTTGTTTCCAGTGATTCCAGACCGCTGGCCGGGGCACCATAGTCAAAGGCCGTCACCGAAACATAATAGAGCCGGGAGGGCAGGAGTCTATCGATAATATATTCGTACTCATAATATTTAAAGTAACCCTCTTCGGTCAATTCCTCGGGATAATAAACAGCCACGGAGTCGAGGTTAAGAGTGGTCGGCGGCGGCTGATCGGGGTACATCTTGTGAATATACCGATTATCGGAAAGATCCGATTGATTCCAATCCTGAGCCGCGAAATAGAAAGCCGAATCCATCCAGTGGAAAATGTTGTCGCGACCATAATATTCCGGGTGGTCACCGATATTCGGATAAAGCTCCTTCAGAGAATCGATAGTAAACGGCGGATCAAGCAATTCCCAAAGACTGCGGTGGCTGTTCCAGACATATTTATTGTAATCCTGGAGATCAAAAGAGCAGAGGACAATGTAATCACGGGCCAGGTTGGATAATGACATATACACCCGATAACCCTCAAAATCGACCTGGCTACTGAAAACATCTTTGGTGGTTTCCGAGAGGAATCCATTCCATAGGATTTTGAGTTCTCCCTGGTTAAATTCGTCGATCCGAGGTTGGATTCTCAGGACAGGTGCCGGGGGAGGCGATGCGCCCCTGAAATCCGGGACACCGTCGCCCTCATACCAGAGAGTATCCGCCTGAAGATAAACTAGGCTGGTTTCGATTACAATTTCCGGTTCATATTCTATGGTATCGAAAACCAGAGTTGATTCATAGGCGCAAATACGATATTTACCGAAATTTTCGCCATCACCATCCGTATCGACACCGGGGTTGTCATATATCCACGAGGCCCACATGGCGTTTTTCCCCAGTTCGCTGAAATTGAGATAATCGTAATAGCGATCCGCCTGAGTCGGGTTGGTTTTAAATAGCTCGTCAAACGCTTCGCAGCGGGTATGGAAATCGGCTCCGGCCACCAGGGCAAAACTGACCGGCAGGATTTCACCGGGACTTATGGTAAAGGGTCCGAATGACAGTAAAAAGCGGGTATCATAACCATCGGCGAAATTGGCGGCATCGGGCGAGGGCGGCAACCAGCCCGCGGCGGTATGGTCCATGGCGCTGAAAAGCTGATCGTAATCGAATTCCGTATGGCGCATGACATAATATTTGTTTTTATCTCCCTCGGGCGTGCCGAGAAAACCGCCGAAGTCACGGAAGGGATCAACAGGGGTTCCGGCCATCCTGGGACCGAAATCAAGCGAAGCATCGGGATTCGATATCCACCAGTTGAAGGAATATTTCAGTGAGTCCGATGGCGTCCGAACCACCCGCATCCCGAGGACCGAGGTGAGCTCGAATCCTGAGGAGCAGGGTTGAGGAACTCCGGGGCGGCCATCGTTGTCGGTCACCCAAGCCACATTGATGGTATCGATAAAACCACATCCCTGATGCGAATCGACATAGCGTCTGAATCCGCAAATATCATCAGTGAAATCATCATAATTGCCGCTGGACGGCGTTA
This sequence comes from Candidatus Zixiibacteriota bacterium, assembly GCA_016933955.1. NCBI lineage: Bacteria > Pseudomonadati > Candidatus Zixiibacteriota > Candidatus Zixiibacteriota bacterium. The sequence goes on along the minus strand of JAFGTT010000026.1, from coordinate 10,983 downwards.
CCTCGGCGTCGAGATATAATCCCATATAGATCTGGTCGAGCTCATGCCGGCCAATATTCTTGATGGAATAGTCGAAGAGGATAAAATCCTCAGCATAAGAATAACTCCAGCCGTAGGAACGCTGGGTGATTTCAATATTGAGAGGGCGATGCGGGCGGCCATCGGTAGGATCAATACTAACATAGCCGGGATTGGTCACGGTATCGGTGTAAATGGCGATGAAATCCTGCTCCGAAAGCGCCTCCTCATCCTCGGGATCGATAATGGAATGGGATTCAATTTCCCCGCGGGGATATGGATCGGGCCACATTTCACGGGTGAGCTGCCAGCCATCAGCTCCGACCGAAACCAGTGTATCGCGGCCAACCACCGCCCCGATCCAAAAAGTCCCGGCAAACATGTATTTGAGATTGGTCGGATAGGGGTAATTGCACGATGGAGCCGAGGATCCAGTGACCTCCTCGCCTATATACCCGGTCCCGATACTACCCATGTTGGTAATAGTCACACCGAGTTTATTGATATCGTGAATGGTGAACATGACATATGGGGCATCGGCATTCACTTTCGCGACCGGAACCGGCCGGGAATCAGATTGATAAAGAGCGCGCCCCCGGGAGTTTCCAACAATCATCAAGACAGACACCAGGATTATAATAAATATATGGTTTCCGGCATAACTCTTTTTCATATTACGCTCGACAGGTTACCGTCCGGCTATAGTATATTAATAGCTCATTTTATCAGCGTTGTCAATGAGCTTGAGTACCCAGTCAAAAGCCCGGTATAAAAAAGCCGCTTCCGGCGTTCAAAACGGGCTGTTCCAGGGTCCTTTTGAACATATCGTGAAGCGGCTTCGTTCAAACCACGGCACTGACTGTGAGAGGTTTTACATTATCAAAACTATTTTCCCCAATTGACTGCCATATTCCGATTCGACCGAGTAATAGTAAATACCTGAAGCCGGAGGCTGGGTATTGCGGGTGATTACATCCCAAGTATCATGCATGCTCTTGGGATCATCAAGCGGATAGTCATGATCGATTTCCCTGATAAGATCGCCATCGATGGAAAATATTCGAATGGTGCATTTGTGGGGCAGGTTGGTAAAATGGATGGTCCGAACCCGGTCATCCGGAAGATCACCATGGCCGCGGCCTTCAAAACCGTTCCTGCGGTACTCACCGTCATTCCGATAGGGATTGGGGTAGACAATAACTTCAAGTTGCTCTTGTTCCACCAGGCTGGTTTGATTCTGGGCGTATTCGGAAATCATATTCAGTGATATCCTGCTCTCGAGCGCCTGCAAACCGCTCGACGGAGCGCCATAATCGAAGGCCGTGATGGATACGTAATACAATTGTGATGGAAGTAAACTGGGAATCTTATAGGCATATTCGAAATATTTGAATTGCCCCTCCTCGGTCAACTCCTCGGGGTGATTGGCGGCCGCCGAATCGAGATTGAGGACGGTGGGCGGGGGTTCATCGGGGTACAATTTATATATGCAGGTGGTATCCCGGAGATCGGATTGATTCCAGTCCTGGCTGATAAAATAGAAAACCGAGTCGATCCAGTAAAAGGGATTATCCCGGTGATAATATTCCGGGCTGAAACCGGGACCATACAGTTCCCGGAGCGAATCGATACTAAAAGGCGGATCGCGAAGTTCCCAGAGTCGCCGGGAGGAATTCCAGGTGTATTTATTGTAATCTTGTATATCGAATGAAGAGAGCAGAACGAATTCACTGATCATGGGTGAAACCGAGAAGTACACCCGGTAACCCTCAAAATCGATTTTTTGGCTGAATACATCTTTTGCTGTTTCGGTCCTGAATCCGTTCCAGCGAAGGGTAAATTCCCCCCGGTGGTATTCATCGATCCGGGGATAAATTTTAAAATCCGGTGGAGGCGGGGGGGAAGCGCCCCGGAAATCGGGAACCCCGTCGCCTTTATACCACATGGTGTCGGCCAGCGTATATTCATAATGTTTTTCGATTATTATACCGGTATCGGTCACAATGGTGTCGTAAACAAGAATCGATTCCATGGCGCAAATTCGATATAAACCGGAATCAAGTCCGTCGCCGTCGGTATCCACTCCGGGGTTATCATATATCCAATCCGCCCAGCGCGCGTTAAGTCCGAAATCCTCAAATCCCAGCTGGTCATAATAATCTTCAGGATGATAGGGACTGAATAGCCGTTGATAGGCATCGCAGTCGGTGTGGAAATCTTCTGCGGCCACATAGGCAAAAGAAATCGGTAAAACCTCACCGGGATTGATATCAAAAGGCCCGAAAGAGAGCAGATAGCGAGTATCATAGCCTTTGGCATAAACGGCGGCGGCGGCCGGCGGCGGTAACCAGCCATCGGCGGAATGATCAAGAGCGGTGAAAAGCTGATCGTAATCGAATTCCACATGGCGCATGATATAGTACTTGTTTTTATCGCCCATGGGGGTTCCCAAAAAGCCGCCGAAATCCCGGAACGGATCGTTGGGTGTTCCGACCTTGCGCGGGCCGAAATCATCCTGAGGATCTTCGCCATTGGATATCCACCAGTTATAGGAAAATTTCAGCGAATCGCTGGGAGTCCGAACCACTCTGACCCCGGTCACAGATGTGAAGTCGAAGGTGGTCGGACAACCCTGGTTGTCATCATCCCGGCCATTGTTATCGGCGATATAGGCGATCCTGATGGTATCCAGAAAACCGCATCCCTCAGGCGCCGGAACTGACTCCTTAAAGCCGCTGATATCGTCTTTGAATCCGCTGGTGGCTCCCTGGTAGTGGACGTCCCCATCGACGTAGATTCCCATATACACCTTTTCCAAATTCCTGCGACCGATATTCTTGATCTCATAATCAAAGAGGGTAAAATCCTCGGCGTAGCTGTAACTCCAGGCATAACTTTTCTGAGTAATTTCAATGTTAAGGGGGTGATGCGGGCGACCCTCGAAATCATCCGAAGCTACATAGGAGGGATTGGTGAGAGTGTCGGTATAAATGGCGATGAAATCCTGTTCGGAAACAGCCGCGGTATCATCTTCATCGGAGATGGAACGGCGAATAATTTCGCCTTTCGGATACGGATCGGGCCACATTTCCATAATAGGGTGCCAGCCATCGGCGCCGACCGAAACCAGGGTGTCACGACCGACCACCGCCCCGACCCAGAAACATCCCGAATAATGATACTGGAGATTACCGGGGTACGGGTAATTGCCCGACGGCGCCGCTTCGCCGGTGACCGGATCGACCACATCCCCGATAAAACCGGTCCCGAAATTGCCACGGTTGGAGATGGCAATTCCCAGCTTGCCGATATTATGGACGGCGACTTCGGTATAGGGTACGTCGGAGCCGATTTTGGCGGCGATCGTGCCCGATGGTTCGTACAATTCCCGGCCAGCAACTTCGGCGATTCCCGCCCCAAGCAGGCATATTACAACAACGGCCGGGAGGGCCTTCCTGTAGATTATCATGATAGCGTCCCTTGTTAGAGAATACATATCCCTCGTTACATACAAAGGGACGGCCGGAAAACGTAATCGTCAAAAACTAAAAAGAGAAAAATCGGACATTAATTTGATGAATACCGGTGTCAGGAGATAAACAGCAACATCACTCCGCCGACAGTTATGATGGCTCCGAAGACGGCCCGGAAGGAGACTTTTTCATGGTAGATGAAAATCACCAGGGGGATAACCAGGACCGGCACGGTGGCCATGATGGCGGCGGCGATCCCGGTTTCGGTGTGGCGAACGGCCACGAGCGAAAGCCAGACCCCCAGGAACGGGCCGCAGACGGCCCCTCCGGCGGCGAGAAGGAGAGCCCGATAATCGCGGGCTTTTTGTATTGTCCCGATGGTATCGCCCCGGAAAAGGCCATAAAGCCAGATGGCCGCGGCGGCGGAAACCATGCGGATGAAAGTGGCCGGAAGGGGATCGACACTTTCGCCCATCCCGGCTTTGGCCAAAACCAGCCCGATAGCTTGCCCGACGGCCCCGCCCAGGGCCAGAAAGATGCCCAGGGTTTTCGAGGATGAGGGCCGGTCGGAAGTATTGTTTTTTATCTGCCGTTCGGCAGTTACCCAGGCAATCCCGGAGATGGTTACTGCAATCCCGGTGATGGCATAGAAGCCGAGAGTCTCACCGAGCATAATCCAGGCAATCAGGGCGGTGATGATGGGCGAGGCGGCGAAGATCAGCAGGGTCAACCGGGTCCCCAAAATTATGAAGGCTGAAAACAGGCAGAGATCGCCCAGCGAGAGACCGATAATGCCGCTGGCGATAAGATAGTAATACGAGGTATTGCTGATCCCCTCGGGAAAAAGACGGCCGGTTAAAATCAGCAGTGTGACGGCCAGGAAAACGGCGGCGAAGGGGATGCGGTATTTATTGAGATAATAGGAGCCGATTCGTCGGCTGGCCGAGGTAAAAAAGATCGAGGTGAACGACCACAGAAAGGCCGTTCCCAGGGCGGCGAATTCTCCAGCGTATGGCATGGCCCAATATAATCGTTTCCGGTCGCGGGGGGAAGAAGATACTATCGGTATATTTAAAATGCCCAATCGAATTTCGGCTATGTTGACATTCGGGCGGCAATTGGCTATTTTCCATAACCTGAATAAAGCAAGGATTAAAAATCGACAAAACTCTTCGCGAAATTGACGGTATAAGGAAGAGTTTAAATTAAACGGTTCAGCTGGAGAAACAAGATGCGTGAGATCAGGACTGATAGGATAACTGAAGCGGTGCGGGAGCTGGTGATGAACGCCGCGACCGACCTGGGCGAGGATGTGGTGGCGGCACTCAAGAAAGCGCGCGGGCACGAGGAATCGCCGGTGGGGCGGGATATTCTCGACCAGATTATCGAAAACGCCCGGATTGCCCATGATGAAAAGGCGCCGATGTGCCAGGATACGGGTTACGCGGTTCTTTTTGTGGAGCTGGGACAGGAGGTGCATATAGTCGGCGGCGATTACGCTGCGGCGCTTAATGAGGGTGTCCGACAGGGTTATAAAGACGGGTTTTTGCGCAAGTCGGTTCTGGGCGACCCGATCGAGCGGAAGAATACCGGCGACAATACTCCGGCCATCATTAACACCGAAATCGTCCCGGGCGATAAAATGAAAATCATTATCGCGCCCAAGGGGGGCGGTTCGGAGAATATGTCCGAGGTGCGGATGATGAAACCATCGGACGGTATTGAAGGGGTCAAGAGTTTCGTGATCGACCGGGTTCTCCGAAGCGGGGGTAATCCCTGTCCCCCGGTGATAATCGGGGTCGGGATCGGCGGAACATTCGAAAAATGCGCCTACCTGGCCAAGAAGGCGCTGTTGCGCGAGGTGGGAAACCGTCACCCGAACAAATTCTACGCCGACCTGGAACTGGAACTGCTCGATAAAATCAATAAGCTGGGGATCGGCCCGCAGGGGCTGGGCGGGACCACGACGGCTCTTGATGTGCATGTCGAGGTGCATCCGTGCCATATCGCCTCGTTGCCGGTGGCGGTCAATACCCAGTGCCATGCGGCGCGGCATAAAGAGATAGTTCTGTAACCGTGAATAATTGAAGCTGGAGATAAAACCATGTCGGAAAAGAAAAAAATCACCCCCCCGCTGACCGATAAGGTGGTTGAGGATTTGAAGGTCGGCGACAATGTTTTGATCACCGGGACGATTTACACGGCCCGTGATGCCGCCCACAAGCGGCTGGTGGAACTGATCGAGAAGGGCGAAAAACTGCCGTTCGATGTGACCGGGCAGATTATTTATTTTGTCGGGCCGACCCCGGCCAAGCCGGGTCAGGCAATCGGATCGGCCGGACCGACGACCTCGTACCGCATGAACGCCTACACCCCGAAAATTATCGCGGCCGGGCAGAAAGGGATGATCGGCAAGGGCGAGATGGGGCCGGAGGTGGTCGAGGCCATGAAAAAGCACAAGGCGGTTTATTTCGCGGCGGTCGGAGGGGCCGGGGCGTTGATCTCGAAGGCCATCACGGCGGCCGAAATAGTGGCCTATGAGGATCTCGGGGCCGAGGCGATCAGGAAACTGACGGTCAAGGAGTTTCCGGTGATCGTGGCGCTGGATTGTCATGGCGGCAATTTGTATAAAGAGGGTATCGCCAAGTACGGCAAGAAATAAGCGCCGGGAAAATTGGAATATCAGGTTCGCCGCCGGGCATTGACCCGGCGGTTTTTTTGTGGGGCAGATGGGGGATGGGGGAGGGAAATGGGTTCGTTTCATCTTTTGGGAAATTTTTTGAAAATGGGTTCGTTTTATCAGTAAAAAAGTTTCTTGTGGGATTTGGTATATAAGTGGTGTGATTTTTGTCCGGTGCATACGGGAGGTATGGGTATTCATACAAATCGGGGAAGGGTATGGATTAAGGGTGATGCGGTGGGGAAAACGGGGGGTTGCCGCCCAGGAAAATGTTCAAAGTCTCCTCTTGAGAGGGGATTCAGGGGTGTGTAAAGCGGATTGGATAACACACCCCGTCTCCGCCTGCGGCAGATCCACCCCTCTCGAGAGGGGTGGAAGATGGATTCCCGATCGGGTCGGGAATGACGGACTTTTTTCTGGAAAGAAAGGCTTTTTTTCAGGGATGCGGTGGGGAAAACGGGGGGTTGCCGCCCAGGAAAATGTTTAAGGTCCCCTCTTGAGAGGGGATTCAGGGGTGTGTAAAGCGGATTGGATAACACACCCCGTCTCCGCCTGCGGCGGATCCACCCCTCTCGAGAGGGGATGAAGATGGATTCCCGATCGGGTCGGGAATGACGGACTTTTTTCGGGAAAGAAAGGCTTTTTTTCAGGGATGACAGGGAGATTACGGCTGGCGGACGAGAGCATCTGCCACCCATAAAATCAGTGATGGGGAACAGGCCCGCACCCCAAGGGGTGCGCCACCGGAGCTCAAAGTAGAAGAAAATAGTCAGGAGCGCAAGGCTCTGAGACCTGCTCGGTTGAAGACGTGGGCCACCGGTTTTTAACTTACAGGGATTCAAGAGGTTATTGTTTGAGGCGAGTTTTGCGGAATTTTTGTTGTTTTTGAGGCGATAAAATCGGTAGTTATATACAGACTATGCAGACAGCGTTGCACATACATTCTCTGGTGGCGGAATTAAAAGCCAATATCATCGGGGCATCGTTTAAAGAGGCCGAGTTTTATAAAAAACAGCGCGAGGCCTATCTCCATTTCAAGAACGATAAAGCCACATTGGCCCTGGGACTGGTCTACCACCCGCAGGCCTTCGGGGCATTTATGATTCCCCGGGGTAAAGTGCAGATGGAAACATCAGAAAAACCGTGGCCGTTTTTCCAGCCGGCCCTTGAAGGGGTCGTGGTCGAGGTGGCGCAGTACGATTTCGACCGGATCTTCAGGATTATTCTCGAGAAAGAGGGCGAGCGGTTTACGATTGTGGTCGAGGCGATCGGTCCCAACGGTAATTTCTGGCTTCTGGATGCCAATGATAAAATTATGGCAACCCTGCGGAACAAAAAATTCGAGCCGGGGGAGGTTTATACCCCGCCGCCGGCGCCGGATAAACTTAATCCTCGGGAACTGGAATTGCGGCATCTGATCGAATTATTCCGCCGGTCGGATCAATCGGTAGAGAATACTATCCGCAAAAATATTCTGGGACTTGATAAGGTGTTGACCGACGAGATTCTGGAACGGGCCGGGATGGAACATGGTGAAGCGGCCTGCGCCCTGAAAGATGAGCAGTTGGAAGTGCTGGAAGGAAAAATCAAGCGGATCAGCGGATTTTTCGATGATTACTCGAGCGGTTATTTTTTCGCGCACGAAACCGGCAACCTGGCCTACCCATTTAAGCTGCGTATCTGCGGCGAGGAAGGGGTTAAGTGCAAGTCGCTGTCGTTTGCGGTTTACACGGCCATCCGGACCAGACGGGCGGAACGGAGCGAAGCCAGCCAGATGCAGACGGTAATAACGGCGGTGGAGCGGCATATCAAGAAGTTGATGCGGAAGATCAGGAAAGTTGAGGAGGATTTCGAGTCGGCGGGGAATTTCGAGCAGTATCGGAAGTACGCCGAGTTGATCCAGATATATATTCCCAAGATCGAGAAGGGGAGCGATTACGCCGAGCTGATCGATGTTTACGGAAGCGGTAAGCCGATCGTGATCGAGCTTGATCCATCGTTAAGTCCAGCCCAGAATGCCGAGGTATATTTCAAAAAATACCGCAAAGGCAAAGACGCCCTGGATTTGCTCAAGCGGCGGCTGGAGATCGCCAAACGGGAGCTGGAGGCGGCGCAGGTGATGTACACCGAGATCGAGACGAGTTATAACGAGGCGGTACTGAAATACGAGGCGGAGCTGGCGGGGATTATCCCGGCGGCGGCAGAGCGGAGGATTCCGGTGGTGCGGTTACCGTACAAGGATTACACGCTCTCCAGCGGGGTGACGATTTTTGTGGGGAGGGACGGGGCCGATAACGACAGCACTACCTTTGGCTACGCCAAACCATACGAGCTGTGGTTCCACACCTCGCAATGCCCGGGATCGCATGTGGTGATGAAATTCCCGGATAAGAATTTTGTACCATCGAAAGGTGAGATCGCGGAAACAGCGGCGATCGCGGCGTACCATTCCAAAGCGCGTAATTCCAAGACGGTGCCGGTGATATATACGCAGAAGAAATATGTCCGTAAACCGCGCAAGGCTAAACCGGGGCTGGTGACGGTGGAGCGGGAGAAACTGGTGATGGTCGAGCCGAAGGCGCCGGAGTGAAAATGGCCGGGTCGAAATTAGAATCATAAATTAAATCCTGAAAAAGCAGCTCTTTCGATTGCTGTAATAATCTTCTCTTTTAAAATAAATGACAATTTTGCGGGACCGGCGTATATTGGAGTAAACCGGAAATTCGGAGGACAGGTATGACCAGGAAAATCAATCGCGGGATCTTTATCAAGCAGGAAGGAATACTTGTGAATAAAAAAGCCTATTATATTATACTGGCAATCCTTTCAATGACAGCGGCCTTGGCAGTTCTAAATTGTACCAGTGATAAAGAGAAGGCGGTTAATCCGCTGATTAAATATCTGCCGGGCGATGATGCCGTTCCGGGCTGGAGCAGGGTCGATACGGCGGAAGTATATGTCGGCGAAGACTTGTACTTATATATCGACGGCGGGGCGGATTTGTATCTTAAGTACGGTTTCAAGCAGGTCGTGACATGCGAGTACCGCGATTTTCTCGATACGCGGATAATCGTGGAAATTTTCGAAATGACCGATTTCTCGGCGGCGGCCGGAATATACGGTGAGAAAACCGATGATACCGGGACGATTCCCGGACTGGGGGATAAATCATCGCTGGAGGGCTATTATCTCAATTTTACCCGGGGGCGTTTTCTGGTGACCATGACCGGGTACGAGCAATGCAGCCGGTTTCCGGACGGTCTGATTTATATTGCAGTGGCGATCGACGAGACTATCGGAAAGCAGGAATGAGCGGAGGAAACGATGAGCGGGATATTCTTTTTTAAGACCGGGATGCTGAAACAACTGAAGGAATTTTATACCGGGCGGATCGGATGCACGGTGTGGCTGGAGCAGGCCGATTGTGTTATCCTGAAGCACGGGAATATGCTGTTCGGGTTTTGTGACCGCGACCGGATCGAGCGGGAGGGGATGCTGACTTTCTTTTTCGAGATCCGGGAGCAGGTCGACCGATATTATGAAAAGCTGAAAGATATCGCCGTTTCGGGGCCGGTCGATAACGAGAAGTACGGCATCTACCAGTTTTTTGCCCGTGATCCGGAGGGAAGGAGTCTGGAATTCCAGTATTTCAATCACCGGACGGCCGGGTACTATGACGGTGAAGAACTTCTGGTGACCCGGCGGTCGGTCAGGAAATTCAAACCGAGTCCGATCCCCGATGAGGTGCTGGCGAAGGTTCTGGAAATCTGCCGGTATGCACCGACAGCGTTGAATACCCAGGGGTACTATTTCCGGCTGATCCGTGACCGCGGGACGATCGAATGGTTATCGGAGCGGCGCGGGTCGAGCACTGGACCGATTGCCGGGTCGCCGATGGCGGTGGCTATCTGCGCCGATTCATCGCTGACCAAACGGCCGGAGCAGGACGGGTGTATCGCGGCGTACCATTTCATGCTGGCGGCCTGGACCCAGGGGCTGGGGACATGCTGGATCGCGGCCATGGACCGGGAGGATATCAAGGAGAGGCTTCAAATCCCGAAGGAGCATTATGTCGCCACGGTCACGCCGCTGGGTTACCCGGAGAAACTGCCGCTTCGGGTCCCGGAGCGAAAAAGCCGGGACTGGTTTGTGCGGGAGTGATATTAAGTCCGGTCGTGATTCATGATGCCGTCAATTATATGCTTACCCCCAATGACCTGATAGCGGCGCTGGTGACGGCTTATGAGCACCTTCGGCCGGGCGGACTGGTGATCACTTTCGCCGAGGAGTGGAAGGAGCATTATATTCAGAACCGGGTCAAAGGGTTCACCTCGGAAAAAGACGGAACGGCGATTACGTTTATCGAGAACTGCCATGATGCCGACCCCGATGATTCGGTGTATGAGAGCGTTTTTATCTATATTATTCGCCGCGAGGGAAAGACCGAGATTGAGTATGATCGGCATGTGTTCGGGATTTTTCCCCTGGCCTTCTGGCCGGAGGCGTTACGGGCGGCCGGTTTCGAGGTGGTCGAAACCGAGGACCTAGTGCATACCGATTTCGGGGAAAACGAGGATTATCCCATGTTCGCGGGGATAAAACCATGTATCGGTATGAGAAATTTATATAAAAAATCCATACTCATTTAATATTTCCAATGTCTGAAGACGTAGGTCACCCGTCCAAAGTCCCCTCTCGAGAGGGGACTTGGGGGTGTGTAAAGCAGATTGGATAACACACCCCGTCTCCGCCTGCGGCATAAATGCCTCCGGCGGATCCACCCCTCTCAAGAGGGGATAATTAGGATGGATT
>JAFGTT010000025.1 GCA_016933955.1 Candidatus Zixiibacteriota bacterium | reverse complement strand
GGATGGAATATCTATAGAACTTTAATCACTCCGGGAAAATGACTGCTATGGCAGAACGAAGGTGAAAAAACAGGCCCCCTGCCTGTTATGGCGGAGAGGCAGGGATTCGAACCCTGGGAACCCGCAAGGGTTCAACGGTTTTCGAGACCGCCCCGTTCGACCACTCCGGCACCTCTCCGTCACCTTTAAAGCGATGGCCCTAATTAATATGTTTCGGCCAAAATGTAAAGCCCAAATTTACCTATCAGCCCGGTCTCAGGGTTTTGGCCGGTAGTATTTCTCTTCTTCCATCAGCCGCTCCTGAGCTTCCACCACCTTCTTCATATACCCGTGGCGCGGCCGAATCAGCTGGTAGGCGATAAATGAAACAAAGACAAATAAAAGCAGATGATCGAAAGTCCCGCCGATAAAATAGTACACCAGACCATAAACCGAAATCGCCGTTGTCAGGGCGGTGCAGATAATGGTAATGGTTAAGGTCCGTCGAGCGAGATCTTCGACGAAAGTCTCCCGGGAGTATATCATCGGAGAAAAAAACAACTTCCGTTTGAGAAATACGGCCATGCCGATATCGCCCAGCGATACAGCCACCAGCACCCATAATAATATCGGAAGCTGAGCGATTTCCAGACCTCGATGGCTCAAGTCGGGGTGATCGACATAGTAGGCCACCAGAAGAAATATAACCGGGACAAAGACATTCATGGCCAAGCTGATATAAATCGGTTTGATCAGTATGGCATTGAGATCGAGATTTTGGTTATTCAATTTAATTTCTCCTTATTCTGTCGGACCTGCCGGAAAAATAGCTGCATCAGGGCAATAGATTCGTCTTCCATGATCCCTGAGATTATTACGATTCTATGGTTAAGCCTTACATCCGTCGGGATTTCGAAAATCGATCCGCAGGCACCGAATTTGGGATCGCGGGCCCCGTACACAATAGTCTTGATTCGGGAAAGAACCGCCGCCCCGGCACACATGGCGCATGGTTCGATGGTCGAATAGAGAAGACAATCTTCCAGCCGCCAGTCACCCACTTTTTCGGCGGCCGAGGTGATTGCGATAATCTCCGCGTGAGCGGTGGCATCTTTGAGCGCTTCGGTTCGGTTATGGCCCCGTCCGATTATCGATCCCCGGCTGACCACCACCGCCCCGATCGGGACCTCGCCCTCATCAAACGCCAGCCGGGCTTCGTCAAGAGCTTTTTCCATGAAAAAGTTATGATTTAATTCCGTCATGAAAAACAATATTGCCCAAACGACATCAATTGGCAAGGCAAAAAGGAAGGCATCGGCGCCGAATAATATCCCCATGTACAACAACGCCTTATGGCAAACAATGGCATTTGGTCGGGATATTGACCATTTATGGTTGCAAAATCGGAATGTAAAGGGTATATTAAATGTTTACCTATGGTTTAAACTTATGAAATGATTAGAGGTTATGAGTAACAGAACAGGCAATATCATCTTGTTGGGAATGGTTGCCGGGGCCATTATCGGAGCTCTCGGCGGTTATTATTTCGGCGGATTTTTTATCGAGATCAAGTTTCTCGGAACGCTTTTCCTCAACGCCCTGAAAATGATTGTGGTTCCCCTGATTGTGGCTTCCATGATCGTCGGTGTCACCTCCCTGGGTGATATCAGGAAACTGGGCCGGACAACCGGTAAAACGCTGGTGTACTATCTGGCCACGACCGGTTTTGCAGTCCTGATCGGCATTATTCTGGTCAATATCATCCAGCCGGGAACAGGTATCAGCGGGATCGGCAACAATGTTCCCGATTTCGTCGCCAAAACCGAGCCGGCCACGTACAGCGACTTTATTGTCAGCCTGATACCGGATAATCTGATCGATGCCGCGGCCAAAGGAAGTGTTTTACCGCTGATTATTTTCTCTCTGGTTTTCGGCGGGGTGCTGACCGCGATCGGCCGCAAAGGACGGCCCGTTATCAGTTTCTTCGAGGGGCTCAATGACGCCATCATGAAGATCGTCGTTATTATCATTTATTTCGCCCCAATCGGTATCCTTTCTATCATTGGCGGTATTGTGGCCGAGAACCGCGGTTCGCTGGTGGAAATCGTCTCGGGACTGGGGCTTTATTCGCTGACCGTAATTATCGGTCTGTTGATTCATGGCATGATTGTTCTGCCCCTTATTCTAAAGGCTTTCGGGAAGAAAAATCCTTTTCAGTATTTCCTGAATATGGGTCAATCGCTGGCAACCGCTTTCACAACCGCCTCATCATCGGCCTCGCTTCCGATCACCATGGAATGTGTCACCGAGAAAAACAAGGTAAGCAGTAAATCGGCCTCGTTTGTTTTGCCGCTGGGAGCGACCATCAATATGGATGGAACCGCTCTTTATGAAGCGGTGGCGGCTATTTTTATCGCCCAGGCGATCAATTTCCCGCTTTCCATCGATGCCCAGATTATCATCTTCCTGACCGCCACCCTGGCCTCGATAGGGGCGGCGGCGATTCCTCACGCCGGACTGGTTACGATGGTGATTGTCTTGTCGGCGGTTGGCTTGCCGCTCGAGGGAATCGGATTCATTTTCGCCGTGGACTGGTTTCTGGATCGATGCCGCACCACGGTTAATGTCTGGGGCGACTCGGTTGGCGCGGCCGTGATCGGTGAAACGGCCGAGATGAAAACATATCAACCGCCGGCGGTGCCGGCGTCACGTTCCCCGCAAACGGATCGGAAACCTCAAAGGAAAAACAAAACCCGTCAGGATCGACCCGAACGGCAGTCCCAACCAGCCACTCCGGATCGCCAGCAACAACAGCGCGGCGGACGGTCGCGGTATGATCGTGATCGGGGTGGTCAGGGTGGACGGCGTGATGGACGTTCCCGACCATCACAGGGAAGGCCATATCGCGATGAAGGTCAGGACCAGAGAAAAAAATCCCCGGCACCGAGCGCGGAGAATTCCCGCGACGCCGGGAGAGAACGGGGTCCCCGGGATGATTTTCAGTCCCGGAAAGTAAAGACTGAACCGGCCGCACCTGAAAAACCAAAAGCCGATGTCAGTCCGGAACTGGATACTATCCGCAAGCAACTGGATACCATCAGCGGTCTCGGGATCGGCGGCCCGGAAATCGAAAGGGAAACCGACTCCAGAAAATCATCCGATGATTTCTTTGATACCAAGTTCTCCAAAATGGACCTGTTTGGAGAGGGCAGAAGAACCGATCAGGGCGGTGCCGAAACCGGTTCCGATTCAGAACGAATCGAACCGGCCAAATCGCCGGAAACCGGCGAGAAATCGGCCGGTGAAACGGCTGATGAAAAGGTGGTGGTTTCCGGAAGGGACGATGAAAAAGCTGATGAACCTCAGGACGATTACTGGGGTCGCGAGAAGAAAAAACGGCCTTACAAATAAACCGCTTGTCAGCGAAATATTTCCTTTTAATCATGGCCGCAGGCAGAACTTTTCGATTGCCTGCGGCGTTTAATCGATGACAAAGCTCTTGACCGGTTTTTCCGGCGGATTTATTTTAGATTGGTATGTTAAGATGAGGTGATGTTTCGATGAACAGTATCAAGGTATTCTTCCTTTTTCTTTTGCTGACATTACTTTTTCTACTGGTAGGCTTCGCGCTGGGCGGCCGTAACGGGATGGTTATCGCCTTTATTCTGGCCGCCGTGATGAATTTTTTTTCATACTGGTTTTCCGACCGGATTGTGCTGAAATTATATCGGGCGCGGCCGGTAGATGAGGCGACTCACCGAAGGCTGTATCGGGTGGTCCGTAGTGTTTCGCAGAAGGCTCCGGTACCGATGCCAAAAATCTATATTATTCCATCCAAGGCACCCAATGCCTTTGCCACCGGGCGCAACGAGAGTCATGCGGCGGTAGCGGCCACCGAGGGTCTGCTGGAAATTTTGAATGACAGCGAGCTGGAGGGAGTTATCGGTCACGAGATGGCTCATATTGTCAACCGCGATATGCTTATCCAGACCGTGGCGGCTACCATGGCCGGCGCTATTGCCATGCTGGCTTCGATGGCCCGCTGGACCGCCTTGCTGGGCGGATACTCCCGGGACGACAGCCGCAACGGCGGCATGATAGGAATGCTGGCAGCCATGATTGTCGCCCCAATTGCCGCCATGCTGATTCAGATGGCGATATCACGCAACCGGGAGTACAGGGCCGATGCCGAGGGAAGCCGGATCACCGGCCAGCCGCTGGCTCTGGCTTCGGCATTAGAGAAATTGCATAAAGCGCCGATCCGTTTGAATCTTGACAAACAGCCCGCCACGGCTCATCTTTTTATCGCCAACCCGCTGAGCGGAAAAGGACTGGCATCTCTGTTCTCGACGCATCCGCCGGTCGAGGAACGAATCAAAAGACTCCAGCAACTGGTCTATGGCGGCGGGGCGGTTTGATTGAGATGACTTTTATTTTTTAGTTAATGGGTAATACTTATATCGAAATCCTGGCTATTGTCATTCTGATTTTAGCCAATGGTTTTTTCTCGCTCTCGGAATTCGCCATCATCGCCAGCCGCAAGAGCCGTTTGAAACGGTATGCCCAGGAGGGCCGCCGGGCGGCCGCCCGGGCTTTTAAAATACACTCCCGCCCCGAATCATTCCTGGCCACTGTCCAGGTCGGGATCACCGTGGTGGGAACCTTGGCCGGGGTTTTCAGCGGCATGACGATCGTCAATTACCTGACACCCGTCATTGCCTCCATTCCCAACAGCCTGATTGCCGGATCGGCCCGGACTCTCTCCTTTCTGATCATCGTCGGGATTATATCATATGCTACCGTGGTAATCGGCGAATTGGTACCAAAATATCTGGCTCTTACCAATCCCGAAAAAATTGCTCTGCTTGTCTCCGGCCCGATCACCCTGTTTGTCCGAATAGCCTTTTTACCGGTCAAAGTCCTGACCCTGTCGGCGCGGGGTATTATGCGGCTGATCGGGGTCAGGAAGACTGCCGGGCGGGCCTCGATTACCGAAGATGAAATCAATATCCTGATTACCGAGGGACGGGAGAAAGGGGTTTTCGATGAAACCGAGGAGGAAATGATCCAATCGGTTTTCGATTTCACCGACACTACTGCCCGGCAAGCCATGACTCCCCGGACCGAAATTATCGGAATCGAACACCATGATCCCCCGGCTGAAATCCTTAAAATAATAAATTCTCATGGCTTCTCCCGTTACCCGGTGTACGATGAAAGCCTCGACAATATTGTCGGCATCATATATACCAAGGATTTGATTCGAATCCTCCAGAACTCCGAATTGATTATTATCAATGATATCATCAGGAAACCGTTTTTCGTTCCTGATTCAATGAAACTCAACACCTTGCTTAAAACCATGCAGAAAAAACGGGTACATGCGGCGATCGTGCTCGATGAATTCGGCGGAACGGCCGGTATGATTACGCTGGAAGATATTCTCGAGGAAATCGTCGGTGACATATACGATGAATTCGATACCGAACAACGCGAATTCGTCATCAAATCGGAAAAAATGGCCTTCGCATCGGGTTCCTTTCGGGTCGATGAATTAAATGATGAATTCGGCACCACTTTTCCCGAAGATGGGCCGGAGACTCTGTCGGGTCTTCTTTTCCAGAAACTGGGCCATCCGTCGATCAAGGGGGAGGAACTGGTGTTGAACGGAATCCGTTTCCGGGTTCTCGAGGTTAAAGGCAACCGCCTCAAACGGCTGAGTATAGAAAAACTGAACAATAATTCCCTGCCCGGTTCCTGATTATTCCCGAAAATTATTATCCACGAATCAAAAACCGATTCGGCTAAATTTCGTATTTTAATGTGTCGAAGGATGTTATATATTGGAGCTGATGACGCATACGCATATTCACAATCGGTCGGGAGGGAGACTGTTTGCGACCATAATTCTCAATGTCGCAATCACCGCCGCCGAGTTTGTCGGCGGTTTGCTGACCGGCTACCTGGCCTTGCTGGCCGATGCGGTACATAATCTTTCCGATGTCGCCGCCCTGATCCTGGCCCAGATCGGCGAAACCGGGTCGCGCCGCCCCCCCTCTAAAATCTCGACCTATGGTTACAAACGCCTGGAGGTTATGACTGCCTTTATTTCGGCGGTGGCATTGGTGATAATCGCCGTTTATATTTTTTATGAAGCTTACCGAAGGTTTCTGACCCCGGTCGATTTATCCTCGCCAACTTTACTGCTGGTTATCGCTACGGTCGGCCTGATCGGAAATATCCTGTCGGTTATTTTGCTCCATGCATCCAGGAGTCAATCTCTCAATATCAAGGCGGCTTTTTTGCATATGCTCTATGACACCCTGTCATCGCTGACGGTGATTATCGGGGCGGTGGTGATTCTGAAAACCGGATGGAATATTATCGATCCGATCCTGTCGGCCGTAATCGGGCTCATGATCCTGTGGTCATCGTTCGATGTCATCCGGGAAGCTACCATGATTTTCCTCGAGGCGGTACCGGCCCGGATCGACTACGACACCGTGGCCAACGCCATTCGGATGCACCCTGAGGTGACCAGTTTGCATGATTTGCATATCTGGTCGCTTTCTTCACGGGATGTCGCCCTGTCATGTCATATTCGTCTCGAGGATTCACGGTACAACGATTCCCCCAGGATAATCAGGGAGATTAATCAGCGGCTCCATCATGATTTCGGAATCGGCCACGCCACCATTCAGCCCGAAAGAGATGATTGTTCCAGCGCCGATATCGGCTGGTACAACAATGGAGAATGCCTTTGAAAATAAGGGATAAAATCGGCGATATCTTCGAAACCGAAATAAAAGACCTCGCCTTCGACGGTAAGTCGGTCGGTTCGTTCGGCGGTAAGATCGTCTTTCTCAACGGCGGCTTGCCGGGGGAAAAGGTGAAAGCCGAAATCACCCGGACCAAATCCAAATTTGCCATCGGCCGGGTTCTGGAAATTATCGAACCCGGACCCGGCCGGATCAAGGCGCCCTGCCGGCATTTTGATATCTGCGGCGGCTGTACCTGGCAGGACCTGGTATACGACCGGCAGTTATTCTATAAACGCAAGCAGGTCCTGGATTGCCTTCGGCATATCGGCCGGATCGATGATATCGAGGTGGGCGAGATTGTCGGCTGTCCCGAACAATTCTATTATCGCAACAAAATGGAGTTCTCATTCAATACCAATGGCAAGGACGGCTTCAACTTCGGACTCCATCGGCGAGGACGGTTCGACCGGATTTTCGATATCGAGGAATGCCGTCTGCAATCCCCCCGTTCCAATAGCATTGTCGCCTGGTTCCGCAATTTTATCACCGAAAACCGGATCCCCATTTACGATGTCGAGGCCCATACCGGTTATATCCGGTTTCTGGTGATTCGTGAAACCAAAAACACCGGCCGGGTGATGCTCAATATCGTGACCGCCGCCGGGGATTTTCCGCTGGCTGATCGTTTGATCGCCTCGGCCGCCGGTGAGTTTCCCGAAATCAGGACCATCGTCCATAACATCAATACCAAAAAATCGAATATCGCCCTGGGGGAATCCGAAGAGATTTTAAGCGGTCCGGGATATATCGAGGAAAAAATTCTCGGCTGTACTTTCCGTATCTATGCCAACTCTTTCTTCCAGACTAATTCCCGGCAGGCCGAAAGACTGTACAGTCTGGCTTTCGATTTCCTGGAACCGAACAACGATGATACTCTTCTCGACTTATACTGCGGAACCGGGACGATCGGATTATGCGCCGCCGGGCGGGTCAGACAGGTTATCGGAATCGAGCTGGAACCGTCCGCGGTCCGGGCGGCCGAGGAGAATGCCCGTCTCAACGGAATCGATAATGCCATTTTCCACACCGGTTCGGTCCAAACCATTCTGGCCGAACAACCGGAGCTGTTCAGGTCCGTCACGGCGGTCATTGTCGATCCGCCGCGGGCCGGACTCCACCCGAAAGCCCTGAAAAAATTAATTGAGCTTGGACCGCCTAAAATTATATATATATCCTGTAACCCGGCCACTTTTGCCCGTGATGCGGCGGTATTTCGGGAAGCCGGGTATGTTTTGAGTAAAACGGTCCCGGTCGATATGTTTCCGCATACCATGCATATCGAACTGGTCGGCGGTTTTTATAAAAATGAATCTAAGACACCGGAGGTATTGTGAAAAAAACAGTTTTTATCATGATAGTCATATTTGCCCTTAATTGGACACTGGCCCTGGGTCAGAACAAGGTCGAAAGCGATTTTAAAAAACTGGCCGATCAGATTCTTGATAATCTTGACTCCTTCTTCCCGGTCGTTTCTGCCCAGAAAGGTATTCATAATTATGATTACACCTTCACCAATTACTCCGGCGGCTCCATTAAAGGTGAAATAGAAAAGTTGAAAAAGTACGAAAAGGATCTGGTCAAGAAATTCGGAAAGGCCAATCTGTCGCCGGAAAGTCGAATTAACTACCGCCTGCTAAAAAGCGGCCTGGATATCACCCTGCTGAATCTGAATAAAATAGAATGGCATAAAAAAAACCCGTACCTGTACGTATCCGATGCCGTTAACGGGATCTACCTGATTGTGGTGTCGGAATATGCCCCGCTGGAGACAAGGGCTCAGAATATTAACGCCCGGATGAAACTGATTCCCGACCTGTTCAAACAGGCCAAAAAGAATCTGAAAAACCCGCCGCCGGTTTACATCCAACTGGCGCGTGAAATGCTCACCACCGGGATCGATTTCTTCCGGACGGTCGAAGCCGATCTCTCGGCCAAATTGCCCGACCTGGCCGGGGAATTGAATGTCTCAACCTCCGGGGCCATTGACGCCATGCGGGATTTTGCGGAATTCCTGGCGACCTTGCCGCCCGGTGATCCCGGTTCGTTCGCCATCGGCAAACAAAACTTCGACTATAAACTGCAGCATGAATACCTGCTCGACTACGATTCCGATTCCCTGCTAAAAATCGGTGAGAATCTTCTTGAGAAATATCGTAATCAATATAATGACTACCTGGCTGAACTCGAGGCGGAAAATCCGACCGTGGATTCGGTCTTTGTTATTGACTGTATCACCCGTAATGATATTCTGCGGTACTATAACTGGGAAGTGGACCAGACCAAGTTGTTTATCGAGCAGAATGGCCTGGTCACCCTGCCGGACAACATCGGCCAATGCCGCGTCGTCGAAACGCCGCCTTTCCTGACCAATATGATTTCCGGAATCGCCTATGAACCGCCGGGAGTCTTCAGCCCGGTCCAGACCGGCCTTTTCTATGTCCGCCCGATTCCCGATTCGATGGATGCCGGACAACGGGAGGCGCGCTATAAATTCATAAATCGCCGCGGTTTTAAAAGCTCGGTCGTCCATGAAGCTTACCCCGGCCATCATCTTCAATTTCAATATGCCTCGCAGATTGAAAATCGAATCCGCAAATGGCATGAAAATATGTGCTTCATCGAAGGCTGGGCGCTGTACTGCGAGGAAATGATGTATGATCAGGGGTTTTACGGCAGTGACAACCCCCGTTACCTGAATATCCTCGGTGGAATTATCTTCCGGGCCGCCCGAATTGTCGTCGATGTCAAACTGCAGACCGGACAGATGACTATCGATGAGGCGGTAAACTGGATGGCCGAACAAACCGGAGGCGATACCTCATGGATCAGGATCGAAATCAATCGCTATACGACGACACCAACCATCCCCATGAGTTACCTGATCGGCAAGGAGGAAATCGTCCGCCTTCGAGACTACCTGATGGAAACCGATGGTGATAATTTCAGCCTTGGGGATTTCCACGATCGTCTTCTCTCCGAGGGAGCCATTCCGCCGCACCTGCTGTGGGATATCTGGGGCTTGAAGGAATAAATCTCCCGACCCTGAAAAACAGAGGGTCTTTTTACTTGATAAAATGTCATTTATAACATACTTTATGTTATGCATAAACAATATACTCACTTAGAGTAATTGTGATGATATTAAAGAATCATATCAAACAGCATCGGGCTCGGCTTGATTTGACACAGAAACGACTGGCTGATAAGGTCGGAGTGAAGCGCCAGACGATTTTATCGATTGAAAAAGGTCATTATGTTCCTTCAGCCCTGCTGGCCTTTCAAATTGCCAGGGCGCTGGGTATGCGGGCCGATGAATTGTTTGAATTATCAGGGGAACTGTAAGATGAACTCTGAGATGGATATAATGAAAATGGATGAGCGTCAGCGTCTTGGCTGGATGCTGGCCAACCGGGCTATTATTTTTGTCATTTTTATTGTCTGGGTCGGCCTGATTGTCAACGAATTCGTCAATAACCGGGTACCGTATTTTCTGATAATAATGATCCCGGTTCTGGCCTTAATTCGATTTCTCTTTATATATGTATTATAATCGAAAATACCAATGATGACCTGATCGGGCGGCGGAAAAACCGGATTCACCGGATAATCCGCCAAATAGATTAAAAGGTTGCCAAAGACTCCCTCGATACTGCATATTACTCCTCAAAAACGGATATATCAGTGGAATTAATTGGCTCCAGGCCGGATCGCAAGGTTATTATCTATTTTGCCCTGACCATCCTGATCGGGACAGGTCTGTTAATGCTTCCCGTCAGCGCCGCCAATAATCAGTTAAGATTGGTTGATGCTCTTTTTACATCGACCTCGGCGGTTTGTGTCACCGGCCTGACAGTTCTTGATACCGGCCATGATTTTTCTTTGTTCGGGCAGATTGTTATCTTGACCCTGATTCAGCTCGGCGGGCTGGGGATTATGACTTTTGCCTCCATTTTGCTGGTTACAGTAGTACCGAGACTATCCCTCCGGGATCGGCTGGTAATTTCGCAAACCTTGGGCGGTGGTCAGATGATCAGGCCAATGACCTTGCTTAAGGCCGTTGCTCTAAGCACTTTCATTATCGAACTGATCGGAGCGGGATTGCTCTTTTTAAAATTTCGGACCCAGTTCCCGATTGGTGAGGCCGTTTTTCATTCCATTTTTCATGCCGTCTCGGCATTCTGTAATGCCGGCTTTTCGACTTTCAGTACCAGTCTGGAATATTATAGCGGAAATTTCTATGTTATCAGCGTCTTTTCCATCCTGATAATCTGCGGCGGTTTGGGTTTTGTCGTTATCGGGGAAATTGTCTCCCGGTTTGCCTATAAAAGCACCCGGGTTTCCCTCCATACCAAATTATGTCTGTCCATGACCGTAGTTCTGCTACTTATCGGAACTCTGGCCTTTATGCTTGCCGATTACGGTAATGTTTTCGGGGATATGAACTTCGGCTGGAGTCTGGTCAATGCTTTTTTCCAGGCGGTGACCTGTCGAACCGCCGGCTTCAATACTATCCCGCAGGCCAATCTGACGGAGGTCAGCCTGCTGGTGACAATGATTTTGATGTTTATCGGGGCCTGCCCCGGCTCCACCGGCGGCGGAGTGAAAACCACCACCATCGCAATCATTTTCCTTCTGGCCTATAACCGTTTCAGGGGACGCATTTCAATTCGCGCTTTCAAAAAAACAATCAGCCACGATTCGGTCATCAAGGCTCTGACCGTTATTGTGGCCGCGGCAACCATCATCGCCATCATGTTCGTTCTTTTCATGTTTGCCGAGGAACATACCATTCCGCATCGGTTATCCCATGGATGGTTCATTGAAAGCCTTTTTGAGATGATTTCGGCTTTTGGAACAGTCGGTTTGTCGCTGGGTATAACCGGCGGCTTGCATGATTTCGGAAAGGTACTTATTATACTGCTGATGTTTATCGGGCGGGTCGGACTCCTGACATTGGTGTTTGCCCTGGCCCGGGAGCCAAAAAAAGGTGAGATTGTTTATATCGAAGAACAGGTAATGGTAGGATAACTATATGCGTGATGAAAAATTCGCCATCATCGGTCTGGGTAATTTCGGGGCCACGGTGGCCCGCGAACTGGCCGATTTGAAGTGCAAGGTAACCGCTATCGACAGCGACAAAAATAAGATCCAGGATCTGGATCAGAAGGCCGAACTGGCCATTGTCGCTGATGCCACCGAGCGTAAATTCCTGGAAAATCTGGGGGTCGAGAATTATACCTGTTTTGTCATCTCGACCGGTAAAGACTCCCATGCATCGATATTAATTACTCTCCATCTCAAGGAACTCGGCGCCCGGAAAATTATTGTCAAGGCCAACTCCTCCGATCATGCCCGGATTTTAATGAAAGTCGGCGCTAACGATGCCCTCATTCCTGAAGAACAGATGGCCATCCGGATTTCACATTCCCTGGCCAAACCGAACCTGCTCGATTTTCTCCCCCTCTCGGGAGACTATTATGTGGCCGAATTAAAACCGGGGAAAAAATTCATCGACCGGATGCTCAAAGATATTGCCATCAGATCGGAGTACCATGTTCAGGTCATCGCCGTTCGCAATTCAATCTCCGGGCAAACCGGTTTCGCCCCGGGCGGAGATTATAAAATAACCAAAAACGATATCCTGATTGTACTCGGCAAGGGTGAGGATATCGAAAAAATCAAGGAATGAGACCTAAATTGAATTTGACGGCCGAGGATATTATCCGACGCCTCAATTTGCGCCCTCTGCAGAGGGAGGGTGGGTACTACCGCGAAACCTATCGCTCGGAAACCATTTTGCCGAGAATAGCACTTACTCCTGAATTAAAAACCAACAAATCTCTTTCGACCGCCATTTATTACCTTTTGACGCCGGATACTTTTTCGGCTATTCATCGACTCCCATTCGATGAAATCTATCATTTCTACCTGGGTGATCCGGTCCGCCTTCTTATCCTGAATCCCGGCGGATCAAGCGAAGTCATTACCCTTGGACCTGATTTGGCCGAGGAACATCAGGTCCAGATGGTCGTTCCCAAAAACCGCTGGCAGGGATCTCGACTTGCGGCAGGCGGCCGATGGGCCCTGATGGGAACCACAGTCGCGCCGGGATTCGATTTCACCGATTATCAGGCCGGAATCCGGGAAAAACTACTGGCTGAATATCCATCACAAGCCGATTTAATTGTTGGTCTGACGCGCTCCTAAGCTCCCGTACATATATCATATAGACTATCCCAATAAAAATAGGCTGATTTATGTTAATATAATGTGTATAACTTTTGTTTTCATGTTGACAACTTATAATATTCTGTCAATAAAATAGCCCAAACATAAAAAAGCCCCCGTCTCAGGGGCTTTTTCATATTCCGGTATAAACTATCAATTATTCACCAGGATTCATATCCTTGAAATTCGGATTGGGAATCACCGGCAGGAGAATATGCGAGGGATATTTCGGGCTGTGATAGATAGTTTGCTCGGCGGTGACGAAATCGGTTTCGATTTCATTATGGCCGCCGGTATTGAGATTTCGGGAATATTTAGGAAAAGCCGCCGAGGCTACTTCGAGGCGAAGCCGGGTTCCCTTTTCGAAAGTCATTCCCGTCTGCCACAGGTCCAGATGATACTGGTAAACCTGGCCGGGTTCCAGCAATTCGGGATGATCGAATGATTTATGATACCTGGCCCGGATCACTCCGCCGGCCAGTCGGAAGATATCTCCATTAGCTTCAATCTTGGAGATTCTCATATTCCAGTCGGTATCTTTGGCCGAGGTGGCGGCATAGAGTACGGCCGAAATCGGCCCGGCGATTGTCATGGGTTCCTCCAACGGGGCCGTCTCATAGACCAGAATATCGGATCGTTCTTCATCTACCCGGCCATAATAAGTCCGGGCCAGCGCGATTTCCTGATCGATATCCGTCACCTTGCCGCTGTCGGCTTTATTATCATCGGTCCCCAGATACACGGTCGGATCCGGGGTCGGATCGGCCGGATCATAAGTATATGAATCCGTTGCAGTTATCGAATCGCCCGGCAATTGGGTAGTCAGCCAGCCATCACCCTGAGAGGTGTTGGCTGTGCCTTTGCTGGCCAGGTAAAATTTGGTGAATTGAGTCTCCGGCAGAGGGTATTTTTCGCCATACAGCCAATTATTACTGCCCATCACAAACAGCGAAACCAGCGGTTCTTTTTCAATACCGTTGTCGATTCCCAAAAGCCAATGATCCAGCCAGCGGGTGTAACTCCGCTGCATATCAACAATCGCTCTCGGTCCGAAATCGGTGTTGTTGGGCCCTCTCCGCGTGGCTTCATCGCTGTGCCCCCATGGACCAAGGACCAGTTTCTGGTATTGATGGCCGCCGGCCGCCATCGCCAGATAATTGAGTTTCGACCCGATCCCGTCACCATCGTACCATCCCGATTGATGATAAACCGGAATATCGACCTCTTTCAGATGATCCAGAAAACTGGCTCTGGCCCAATACTCGTCATTATTCGGATGTTTAATCCAGTCCCGCCAGTAGGTGTTGGTCGTGCCCAGAAAAGCCGAGTCGATATCGATAACCGGCAGATGCCTTAATAACTTATTGTATTCCTTGTCGAGAATATCCGACATTTTCTTGCCGGAAATATCGGCCGTTGCCTCGCTTTCGAGAACATCGGCCCACCAGATCGAGCCCAGCAGGAAAAAGGCTCCGTACTCGTAGGGGATATTAAAATATGGATCGGGCGGTGAGACATTGGGAATGATCGTTACCAGGTGCGGCGGATTTTCGCGGGCCGCCCACCATTGTACCCAGCCCAGGTATGAGGCGCCGATCATCCCCACCTTGCCGTTCGACCACGGTTGCACCGCCAGCCACTCGATGGCATCATAACCGTCCTCGGGCTCATTAAAAAATGGCACCCATTCCCCTTCCGAACCAAACCGGCCGCGGCAATCCTGAACGGCATAGGCATATCCGCGCCGGGCATAGTACCGACCCTGGATTTCATTCATTTCTTTCTTGTATGGTGTCCGGACCAGAATAACCGGAAATTGAGCGCTGCTGTCGGGCAGGTAAATATCGGTCGCCAGCCTGATCCCGTCGCGCATCGGCACCATCACATTTTTTTCCACCCGGACCTCATATTTCGGTTGTGACAACAGCGAATCGGCCTCCTCCCTGACCATCAAGACCTCATACCCCTCGCGGACATAGACCGCATGCTGGGCCGGAACATCTCCAAAACATATCCGATCCTCATCATCGACCCAGAGGGTCACATCGACGCCCGGCAACCCGTACCGATAGAGTGTGAATCGCCGGAACTCCCCGGCCACCGCGCGCTCTTGAGTATCGATCCTCTCCAGATTTCCGTCCATTATCACCGCCGGGACGATAAACAGCGGGAAGGTCTGTTTGCCGCCCTTCTCCTGATCATAAGCCATCACTGCCTGGCTCATCAGGGCCGGGCTGAAATTCTCGAAAATGATGGTTTTGGGGCGCAGGGCAATCGACCGTAAATCCCCCATCGCGTTGATTTCCAGAGAATCATTTTTGACTGTAACCGTAATATCCCCCTTAACCGTTTTCATGGTCATCTCATTCCACCGACCGTCATCCCCCACCGCTATTTCAAGACTGGTGGAAATCGACTGCCCGGCGATGGAAGTAGTGTAATCGCTCTTGAACGACCCGTCCTTCTTCCATTCGAAATCCTCGGTGACAATCACCTCCTCGTTGACATAGAGCAAAAACCGCCCCTTATCCTCGAGAATATTGATCGGGTATACCGATCCCGTTGACACCGTGGTCGAATCATCGGCCCGCGCGACTGAAAAAAGAATAGCCAGAGCGGCCGGCAGAAGAATAATAAACAGCAATGGAAATTTCGAGTTTGACATCCGGCGACAGAACGTTCTTGAGAAACACATAATATCCTCACCCATTTAATGTTTACTTTTGATGTCAGTTATCCGATTCCAAGTATATACTATATACCGCCCTGATATTAATTTATTCATTTTGGTCAGGTCGATTCAATATAAAATCCGCCCCATATGACAAGGGCCTTCTAAACGAAGGCCTTTGTCCGTCATGGGCGATATTTCCGGCAAACGATTTTTAAAGTTTATACAACTCGCCGTATTTCATCCTCAGGTAGTCCATGGCGAATTTATGATTGAGCGGTTTACCGGTGACCACTTCGACCAATTTTTCCGCCCGGTAACGTTTACCATGCGAATGGATATTCCGTTTGAGCCACTGTTTTAACTCGCTGAAATTCCCGGCCGCGAACTGGTCCTCGAGATACCGGATATCGTCTTTGGCGCGGGCGTAAAACTGGGCGGCGTAGAGATTGCCCAGTGAGTATGTCGGAAAATAGCCCATCAATCCCGCCGACCAGTGCACATCCTGCATACAACCTTCGGCATCATTTTTCGGCGTGATGCCGAAATAACTGGTGAATTTCTCGTTCCATACCCCCGGCAAATCCTTCGGCTTCAGATCACCTGAAATGAACGCCTGCTCGATTTCGAAACGAAGCATGATATGCAGGTTGTAAGTTACTTCGTCGGCCTCAACCCGGATAAACGACGGCCGGACATCATTGATGGCAAAATAAAAATCATCGAATTTAACATCGCCGAGGATATCCGGAAACATCTGTTTGGCCCGGGGGAAGAAATGTTTCCAGAACGGGCGCCCCCGGCCGACATGGTTCTCCCACATCCGCGACTGCGATTCATGAATCCCCAGCGAAACCGAATCTCCGCGCGGGGTACCACTGTGGGCCTGATCGAGACCCTGGTCGTAGATAGCATGGCCGCCCTCATGGAGCGTCCCGAAAAAGGCCTGGCCGAGATGATGCGGATTATAGCGGGTGGTGATCCGGGTATCGCCCGGCCCCAGACCGGTCGTGAACGGGTGCGCCGAAATATCCAGCCGTCCGTTATCGAAACTGAACCCGATCGCCACCGCCGCCTCCTGCGAGAAGATCTTCTGCCGGTCTATCGGGTACGTTCGCTCCAGGATCGAAACATCGGGCTTGGCCGGTGAGTCGGCAATGGCCGCCACCAGATTGACCAGTTCCTTGCGGAACCCTTCGAAGGTCTTCGAAATAATCTCGGTCGTGGCCCCCGGTTCATACTGGTCCAGAAGCGCATCGTAGCGTTCTTTTTCGTATCCCAGATGGTCGGCCACTTCTTTGGTCAGTTTTACGACCTTCTCGAGATGCGGGAGGAATTTCGGGAAATCCGAGGTTCTACGGGCTTCGGCCCAGACATTCTGGGCAATCGACACCGTCTTGGTAAACTCCTCCACCAGTTTCTGGGGGATTTTTACCGATTTGTCGTATTCGTGCCTGATCTCGCGGATATTGACCGCCTCGTCCGACACCGGGTCTTTCACGAGCGGTGATTTTTCCAGGATATCGAGCAATTCGCCGATTTTCGGATCGACCGATTTCTGGTGGGCCAGACCGGAGATATACGACAACTGCTCGGCCCGATGCTGCATACCGCCTTTGGGCATCTGGGTTTCCTGGTCCCAGTGGAGAACCGATCCGATCGAGCCGATCAGATGAGCCTCTTTCCATCGGGCGATTAAATCTTTATAAGCTTCCTGATGATTATTGGACATATCGTTCCTCTTTCCTAAGGCGTTTGGATTTGTGCCGCCTAATATAATAAAAATTCCCGGCAAAGGCAAATCCGGGCTAACCTGTTATCATCCAATACGCAATCCCTCCGGCCGATGTTGCGGAAAAGGGTATCTGATTTGGAATATTGTAAAAATGTCATTCCCATGAAAATGGGAATCCAGAAATGGCAAGATTTCTGTAAGCAGACGAGGCCGTCTGCCGATCATGTAAAAACCTCTCTAATTCTGAGCTTCTTATTTGAAATTATCATTTGTTACTCCACGTTTATCCACCCTCTTTTTTGCTTATTGCTTTACATATACGCGTAATGCACTTTGCAGGATTCTTCTTTATATCATATTCCCATATTCTAATCACTCTCCATCCCTCTTTTCTTAGAGCCTTGTTTACTTGCTTATCCCTTTCTCGATTGCGTTCAATTTTCTTATGCCAATAATCCTTATTGCTTTTAGGAAGAATACCCCTTTTGGGGTGTCCATGCCAAAAGTCAGAATCAATAAAAATAACAACCCGTTTTCTACGAAATACAATATCCGGTTTTCCAAGGATGTTTTTTACGTGCGGAGCGAAATAGATCTTCCTACGTCTCAACTCGCGAAATATTATCCGTTCCGGAGTGGTATCAGTTGAACGAATATTCCGCATGTTTTTTCTACGTTGCTCTTTGGTGAGGTTATCCATTAATTATTCCTGTCCTTTTGACAACCTACTATCCAAGTATTGCCATAGGCATAATGCCGCAAACGTCTCACACCCCTTTACCAATGTTCCCACACGGTACACTGATACCTTCAGTAGCTTTTATCTTGTCAAGATCACCTGGCAAAAGGGGACCATTCCATTCAGTTATTTTATAATTCTTTGTCCCCTTTTTCCCTGCATATGGCAATTCCAAGTATGCATCATCCTTTTTTACAAAACCGCACACATATGCAGGAATGGGACTGAAATCTGGCAATTTATCAAAAAGTTCTTTAGCTTGAACTTCAGTCAGACTACCCTTATCCACCCCACTTTTTAGCACTTTATCTCTGAAAACACTTAAATCCTTTAAATACGCAAATAAATGGTCTCTTCCTGCAGCGACTTTAATTAACGTATGAATATCAGAATGATTAAATTGATCCCCTGGAATATCTAGCCATATTCCATTAAACTTAGTGGTCTTTATACTAAGCAGAATATTAGCTTTTCGCCAATTTCCATTCGAATCTAATACTTTTTCAATATCTGTCGGTAAATACTCTTCGAGCTCTCCTGTTTCATGCCCAAGCTCTATATTCAAACCCCAATTTTCCTTCAGATAAAGCTTAAAAGCATATTCGCCAAGATATCCCCTTGTCATGTCTGCCCATAATTGGCCTAGGTCACGTTGTCTGCTGCTTCCATAATCTGTTGCAGCTGTTACTGATGCAATCTTGAGGGCATCCACACACATTTTTGTATAGCCATCGAAGTCAATAAATATTGTATTGGGAATAAGTCTATCTTTGATCCAGTTAGCAATTTCCGTTTCGTTAATTTCTTGGATTTCGCCACCGGCTATAGCCTTTGTTACAATACTTATTGCGTCTTTTGTATTCACTGTAAGATTCTCTGCAACGCTGGTTGATGACCTACTGATAATCTCTTTTTCTTTTTTTGTCATTCAGACTCCGTGATTCCAAATTTGACATAATTCTCTATTAAACTACACGCTTAGTTCCAATTGACTATTTTCTAAGGACAATTCTGAAAAATCTAAATGTTTATACTTCGTTCCTACAATAGTCTTTAAAATACAATTAAAGATCAATTCAGAGACCATTGGTGGAACAGCCATTCCAATTTGCTTCCTTACACTTTCTTTTGACCCCATAAATATAAAATCATCCGGAAATGTCTGAATCCTGGCTCTTTCCCTGTTTGTCAATGCACGTGATTCTTTCCAATGATAACCATGAGTTCCACCACCGCCACTTCCGGTGATTGTATATGATGGTCTATCAGGATGTAATCTTCGATAAATGTGGCTTAAACGTGCACCTTTTACATTAAGCTGTAGTTCTTCTGGCAAATCTGCATTCCATGCATTTTCACCAGGTTTAATACGCTCTAAACGTTCAATTACTTTCTTGGATTGACGAGTTATTTCATGATTATGGGCGTTTGCAGAAATCGGTGGATGTTCAATTGCTTGTGAAGCAGTCGGTGGTTTTTCCACCGTTGTTGGCTTTGGGACATGGAATCTCAAGCCGAGAGATTTTTCAATTCCAATGATAAGTATTCTATGTCGTGTTTGAGGTACACCATAGTGCTCAAACTTGTATAAGTTTGTAGTTAAGTTATAACCCGCTCCTGCTGACTCTAAATCGTTCATAATTACATTAAAGGCATTACCGTTATTGGCACTTCTTAAACCAGAAACATTTTCGGCCACAAATATTTTTGGCCTAAAGATATTTAATATCTTCACACCATATGTATATAGCGGGCCAAATTCGCCATCAAATCCTTTTGATTCGCCAACTATGCTAAAGTCGTTACAAGGAAATCCATACGCAAAAACATCAATAGGTCCTAATGACTCTAAATCAAGCTTTCTTACATCTTCATGTATTACTGATTGAGGATCTTTTGGACAAATATTTTTACGATATGTTTGACAACTATCAAAATCATAATCAGTTGCCCAGATATGCTTTAATCTGTATATTATGCCGTTCTTTTTTATCTTTGCTTTTAACGCACCTAAAGCCAGGCCGCCGGGACCGCAAAATAGTTCTCCATACCTTAAGACTACTTCGTCATTGACATAGTTATTTGCCCAGCATTTACTTATATTTCTTTTATGGTCAGCCAATCTCTCAACCTCTCGATTATTCCGATCTCATCAGATTACAAAACGCTTTTTCATTATAAATACAAAAGTTTAGCGTCAATTACAATCACAAAAAAGCCTGATACATAATGTAAACTATGTCTTGACACAGAACAGCCTACGTCTGCCCCTTCTTATATATTCAATCTCTTCCTGACAATCATACTTTCAAAATTGCATGAATAAAAAAGGCCGGGATGAAATCACCCGGCCCCGCTGCCTCATAGTTTCCCTACCCCATAAATGGGTATTTGAAATCCTTCGGCGGAATGAAATTCTCCTTGATCGTCCGCGGCGAAGTCCAGCGGATCATGTTCAACCATGACCCGGCTTTATCATTGGTGCCCGAGGCCCGGCCGCCGCCGAACGGCTGCTGGCCGACCACCGCCCCGGTCGGTTTGTCGTTGATATAGAAATTACCGGCGGCGTGACGCAGAATCCGTCCGGCCGTCACCACCGCCATCCGGTCCCGGGCAAATACCGCCCCGGTCAGGGCGTACGGCGAGGTATGGTCGCACTCGTGCAGGGTTTCTTCATACTTATCGTCATCGTACACATAAAGCGTGATGACCGGTCCGAAGATTTCCTCCTCCATCAGCTTGAAATGCGGATTGGCCGTCAGCACGATGGTCGGTTCGATAAAGAACCCTTTGGAATCGTCATAATTACCGCCCCAGATAAACTCGGCCTCGTTCGATTCCTTGGCATAGTCGATATAGGCGCAGATATCGGTGAAAGCACTCCGGTCGATAACGGCGTTCATGAAGTTTTTGAAATCCTCGACCGTTCCCATCTTGATCTGCTTCATATCGGCCACCAGACGCTCCTTGAGAACCGGCCACATGGACTTCGGGATATAGGCCCGCGAAGCCGCCGAGCATTTCTGTCCCTGGAATTCGAACGCCCCGCGGGTGATGGCCGTGGCCACCTGGTCGATATCCGCCGACCGATGCACGAAAATGAAATCCTTGCCGCCGGTTTCGCCGACAATCCGCGGATATGATTTGTACTTATTGATATTGCCGCCGACCGTCCGCCACATGGTCTGGAAAACGGCCGTACTGCCGGTGAAATGGATTCCGGCCAGGTCGGGGTTTTTGAGGACATACTCGCCGACATCGGCGCCGCGAGCCGTCACCATATTGACCACCCCGTCGGGAAGACCGGCCTCTTTTAAAATCTGCATGATCATGTAGGCCGTGTAGGTTACCGATGAGGCCGGTTTCCAGAGCGAAACATTGCCCAGGATAGTCGGGGCAGTCGGTAAATTACCGGCGATCGAGACGAAATTGAACGGTGTCACCGCGAATATGAAACCTTCCAGCGGGCGGTAGTCGATCCGGTCCCAGATACCGGTATCGTTCCCCGGCTGATTATTATAAATCTGCTCGGCGTAATAGACGTTATACCGGAAAAAATCGGCCAGCTCGCAAACGGCATCGATCTCGGCCTGGAAAGCGTTTTTACTGTGGGCCAGCATGGTGGCGGCGTTGACCCGGTAGCGCCACGGCCCGGCCAGCAGATCGGCCGCCTTCAAAAAGATGGCCGCCCGCTCTTCCCACGGCATATTCTCCCAGTCTTTTTTGGCCGCAAGAGCCGCCTTGACGGCCGTTTCGATTTCTTCCCGGCCGCCCTGGTAGTACTGCCCAAGTTCGAGCGCATGGTCATGCGGCGCGGTTATTTTAATCGGATCCCCGACCCGGATTTCCCGGCCCCCGATTACCATCGGAACATCGATCCTGGTTTTCTTCAATTCCTTTATGGCATCTTCGAGTTTGATTCTATCGGGAGTCCCGGGTGCATAGGCCCTAACGGGTTCGTTTTTCGGGACGGGAACTTTGTATATACCCATTATATCCTCCGTAAATTGATCTCAGGCAATTGTAAATCAGTACGATTCCATATTGTTCCACTCGGCGTCCTCGAGCCACTGCTTGGGACGGTCGAGAAAATGCAGAACATTCTCGATTAAAACCCAGTGTTTGTGTTCCTCGTCGGCGATAATCCCGAGCGTCTTTTTAACCTGGGCATTTTTCTCGGCGGTTGCCTTTTCACGGTAAAAATCCTCGGACTTCTTCTCGATTTCCTGGGCTTGAAGCCAGGTCTTGCGAAGATCCTTACCGAAATCGAAGGTCTGACCCGATGAGGATAATTTCTGGAAGATATTTTTGGCGTTGGTCAACACCCGGGTACTGCCGCCTCGGAATTCTTCCACCTCGGAAAAATCACCCTCGCTGAATCTCTTGAAAATATTGTAGTGCTTTTGCTCATCTTTGGCCAGATCCGTCAGAATATTCTTGACCAGCTCATTTTCGGCCTGGGCGGCCATCTTTTCATAATAAGCTTTGCCGTCCAGTTCCATCTGCATCGCATACTTGAAAACGTCCATTCTCCTGTCTCCTTCTATTTTAATTTCTGCAATTTGCGTAAATAAATAATACGTCCCGAATAATTTACACGATTAGCGAAAAACCGCAAGACCCGGATGGACAAAATCCGCCGATTTTTGCTTGGGATTATGAGTCCGGTTTAGTATAATAGGGCGATTTTGTCGTAAAGATGATATAAAAAAGGCCGCTTATGCCATCTGAATCATAAATATCTTCAGCCGGAGGAACCGAAAAATGAACCAAACCCCAACCACAGCCAAGACCCCCACCTGGGACCTTGATTCCATCTTCCCCGGAGGTAGCACTTCGACACAATATGCCGCTTTCAGGGAGGATATCAGAAAAAGACTGAAAGCCACCGTCGATGATTTCCATCGCCTCCCCCGGAAACTGGATGATTCCAATCTGGACGCCTGGACCGAATTTATTATAAAACTGCAGGACCTTTTCACCCGGATCAATCATGCTTCGGCCTTTGCCGAGTGCCTGGTCAGCCAGAATGTCGATGACAATAAAGCTCATCAAATTCAGGGCGAGATCGATGTTTTTGAATCGGAATTGCAGAAAATTTTCGTCCTGTTCGAATCCTTTGCCGAAAACCAGTCCGATACCGCCTGGGAGAAACTGGTTACCGGCAAGGAACTGGTTGAAACCCGGTTTTTCCTTGATGAAATGAGGCGGACGGCCCGACTGAAAATGGAACCCCAATTCGAGGCCCTGGCGACCGATCTGGCGGTTAACGGTTATCATGCCTGGAACCGCCTTTATGGTAAAATCTACGGTGACCTGCGAGTTGATTTTAAAGAAAACGGCAAAACCGTCAGGCTCTCGGTGGGTCAGCTCAATAACAAATTCAACAGCCCCGATCGCGAAATCCGCAAACAGGCTTTCGAAAAACTGGAAGAGGCCTGGGGATCCACCGCCTCGGTGGCCGCCATGGCGCTCAATTTCCAGGCCGGGTTTCGTCTGACTCTCTACGAAAAAAGAAAATGGGAGTCCCCACTGCTCGAGCCGCTTCTCAACAGCCGGATAAAAGAGGAGACTCTCAAGGCCATGTGGAGTGCGGTCGCCAAAGCCGCCCCGCAAATTAAAAAATATATCGAGGCCAAGAAAAAAATTCTCGGTATTGACGGTTTCAAATGGTATGACCAGTTCTCTCAGGTGGGAGAAATGAATAAATCTTACACTTTCAATGAAGCCGCCGATTTCATAATCGACAACCTCGGAGCTTTCAATAAAAATCAGGCTGATTTCACGCGGATGGCCATCGACCGGCGATGGGTCGAGGCCGAGGATCGGGCTGGCAAAGCCGGAGGCGCTTTCTGTACCGGGCTGGATTTTGCCAAACAATCACGGGTCCTGATGACTTTCAGCCAAAATCTCGACAGCATGATGACCCTGGCTCATGAATTAGGTCATGCCTATCACCAGTATATCCTCAAGGATACCCCGCGGTTTGCCGCCGAATATCCCATGACCCTGGCCGAAACCGCCTCGATTTTCAATGAGCTCTTGATCTCCGATGCCGCTCTTGAAAAGGCCGATGGAGTCAACGAAAAATTGCTGTTGCTCGATCTTAAACTGCAAAATGCCTATATTCTTTTCTGTAATATTTACGCCCGCTTCCTGTTCGACACGGCCTTCTACCGGGAACGCAAATCCGGTCTTTTAAGCCGCGAACGCCTCGATGAAATCATGATCGAATCGCAGAAAAAAGCCTTTATGGGAACACTCGATGATGATGGCTATCATCCTTTGTTCTGGTGCTCCAAACTCCATTTCTATATTACCGATAATCCCTTTTATAATTTCCCTTACACCTTCGGTTACCTCTTTGCCGGCGGCGTGTATAACCGGGCCCGCGAAGAGGGACCGTCGTTTGCCGACAAATATATCGCCCTGATGGCCGATACCGGTAAGATGACCAGCGAGGATGTGGCCCGGAAACATATGGGCGTCGACCTTACCGGTGAGGAATTCTGGAACGATGCGGTCAGCCGCTGTATGGCCGATGTCGAGCTGTTTGTTAAGCTGGTCAACCAGAAGAAATAGATCCTTTTTAAGGCATCTCCCTTATAAACTACAGGGGATGCCTTAAGCCAACATCAACTTTTTTTGATTAATCGCCGGGATTGATCATATTGACCGGCTTGATCCCGGCGATTCTTAATTAACTCTTTTTATATGGCGTTTCAGCCGCCCAAAAAATATTTTCAATTCAAGACTGAAGATAATAATCGAAAATATATCAAAGAGGGCCGCAGATATGAATCCCGAAAAAGATTTCAGCGAAATATGGATTAGTATCGAGAAAATTCTGGCTTTCAAGCTGTTTGATTTGAACCAGACTCCGATCACAATCCTGTCGCTTATCATGTTTTTTCTGGTTCTGGTGGGATTTTATGTCATCTCAAAAATTTCGACCAGAATCATTCTTCGCCGGATTTTAATCCGTTTCGATATTGAACGGGGCATCCGTTATACCATGGTTCGGATGGGCCATTACTTGATAATGATAACCGGTACTATCGTGGCTCTGCAGTTTGTCGGGATCAACCTGGCCGGACTGGCCGTTATTTTCGGTTTGCTGTCGGTCGGGATCGGTTTCGGCCTGCAAAATATCACTTCTAACTTCATCTCCGGTATCATCTTGTTGTTCGAGCGGCCGATCAAGGTCGGCGACCGGGTGACGGTCGGCAATACCGAGGGCGATGTGGTTGCTATCAACATGCGGGCCACCACCGTCCAGACTCTGAACAATATCGCCATTATCGTTCCCAATTCCGAGTTTATATCATCCTATGTGACCAACTGGTCCTACGGTGATCCTAAAGTCAGGATGAAAATCGATGTCGGCGTATCATACAATTCCGACCTTGACACCGTCGTGAGAGCGCTGATGGAAGTGGCCGATGAGCACCCCGTTGTTATGAAGGTCCCGCAACCCGATGTTCTTCTGGAAAGTTTCGGCGACTCGGCTTGGAACATGATTCTCCGTATCTGGCTCCCCGACACCAAGCGGTATTACATCATCAAATCCGAAATAAATACGGCCATTGTACGAAAATTCCGGCAGCACAATATCGAAATTCCCTTTCCCCAGCGCGACCTGCACGTGCGTTCGCCCCTGCCGATCCCGTTCTCCCAACCGGGTCGCGAATAGCCGGGCAAAAATAAAAATATCGGTTGACCATGGAAAACCGCTTTCTATTACCGGTGAATTTGAATAATATGGTCATATGGAATCGGGTATAATAATGGATTTGCTGAATCGGGTCTGGAAAAACCGGATTGTTCAGTATATCTGGGGCTGGTTGAAACATTATGTCGGCGGTTTATACAACCGGTTCGATGATCATCACATTTTCCTTCTCGCCGGCGGCCTGGCCTTTTCCATATTCGTCTGTATTATCCCCATGCTCCTGATTATTTTCGCCTTGATCGGAGCCATTCTCGAACGCCACTCGGTAACCGACGAAATAACCGTTATCATCGACCGCCTGATTCCCTACCAGGATTACGCCGCTTTCGTCAAAGAAAAGGTGTTCGCCCGGATCGATGAGTTCCGGCTGTACAAGGGGGTGGCCGGGATTGTAGGCATGATCGGTATGTTTTTCGCCTCCAGCGGTCTTTTCAGCAGTATGAGAACCATTCTCAACACCGTTTACCGGGTCAGACGCAAGGAAACGGCCCTGATCGGCAAGCTCCACGATTTCGGCCTGGTCCTGCTGGTTTTGCTCTATTTCCTTCTCTCGGTAACCATCCTGCCCAGCCTGGAAATCGTCCGAGGGTTCGCCGATAATCTCAAAATCCTGGCCCCGTTCCGTTATGGGGTGGTGGAGGATTTTTCCATCGCCACCATTTCCTTTATCATAATCTTTTTCGCCTTTTATGTCATGTACTGGCTGGTGCCGCACCGCCGGAGACCCCAAAAGGTAATCCTGGTCAGCGCCATCTCGGCATCGGTCCTCTGGGAAGTAGCCAAGCAGCTGTTCGGATTTTATATTACCAATGCCCTGACTCTTAGAAAAATATACGGAGCCTATGTTCTTATTATCGTGGTCGCTTTCTGGGTGTACTATACTTCGATAGTCTTTATTATCGGGGCCGAAATAGGCCAGCTCTTCCGGGAGCGGATGTCATGGATACAGATGCGCCGGAAGGCCATCGATGAGGATATTCAAAGTCAGGAATTGACCTGAAACGATTCCGGGTCCGCACCATGATTATGCGGCCGGTCCACATGCCCGGTTGATTCTTTTCTCCCGGAAGCATCATTGATCAGGTCACTCATGCGGCATCCTCCTTTCGAGAGGTTTTCCCGGTCGCCAGAACCTGCCCCCGGATTCCGAGTTTCGTCAGATTGATCGGGATATTTTTTCCGGTTTCCTGCACGGCCGTCGTTACAAGTTGCACCAGACCGTTACAGCAGGGGACTTCCATGAAAGCGATATCGATCGATTTAATATCATTCTGAGAGAAAACATCATGGAGTTTTTCCCGATAGATTTCCACCCGGTCGAGTTTGGGGCAGGCGATCAGAAGAATCCGGCCGGCCAGAAAATCACTGTGGAAATCGGGGCAGGCGAAAGGAACGCAGTCGGCCGCAATCAAAAGTTCGGCCCCGTCGAAATACGGGGCTTTGATCGGAGCCAGCATCAGTTGTACCGGCCAGTTGGTTAATTGAGGAAGGGATAATGACGAACTGCCGGTTTTCCCAAGCGGAATAGATTCCCCCGAACCGAAAGCCTGCGGCCGTGATCCGGGACAGCCGCCGGGTGTCGGAAAACCGGCTAATGGCCGGACCGGTTTCCGGGGGGCATTATAACTTCCGTTTTGGGGACTGAGCCGGGATTCAACCGGCTGATGCGGCGGTTCCGAACGCCGGTGATTCTCCACCGCCTTCTCGTCGAAGTCAAGAGCCTCCCGTTTGACAATGGTGATGGCATGCTGGGGACAATCGCCCAGACAGGCACCCAGACCATCGCAATAGCGGTCGCTGACTAAAACCGCTTTCCCGTTGACCAGTTGAATAGCCCCCTCGGCACAGGCCAATATACAGAGTCCGCAACCGTCACATTTATCGGCATCAATTTCAATGATCTCGCGTACCGCCAAATATATACTCCTTCCAATTATGGATTCAAATACTCTTAATTCTAAATACGGAAGAAACTTTTAATTTAAGTCAAAGAATCGGATTTTTTCTCCGTCGGCGATAGCGGCCGGCTGCCCGAAATCGTTGATTTCGAACTCTTTTTGCTCAACCTTGATAATCTTCAGATCGTCCTGTTTCTTGAGATTTCGGGAAAGCGCGGCGAGTTTATCCATCGGAACATTAATATGCAAACAAAAACAATGAGACTACCAGATAATTCACCGGACCGCCTTGTGGATCGCCGTGATTCCGAAAAACAGCGGCTGGTAAGATATCTCGGAAAATCCCGCCTCCCTTAATATTTCCGCCAGTTCCCCGGCAGGATAAAAACGCGGGATCGAACTGGCCAGGTAGCTGTATCCTTCTTTTGATCCGGAGATCCATGACCCGACCTGCTTAACCGTCAATCCGACATAGATATGCATCAACTTCCTGATCACCCTCGATTCCGGCTGACTGGTTTCCAGATTGACATAACGCCCGCCCGGTTTCAACACCCGGTGAAATTCCCGAAAGCGCTTTATTAAAGTCCCCCGGCTGGAATTCAAATTCCGCGTGGCAAATGATACCGTAATCAAATCGAAGGTATGGTCGGCAAACGGCAGGGCGCCCGCCTCGGAAATAGCGAACCGGATATCTTTCGCCTCCGGCTTCAGGGTGGCCTGAGACAGCATCGGCAGCGAGAAATCGCACGCCGTCAGCATCGTCCCGTTGCGGCTTAGCCGTTTGAGCGCCGTCGCCATCTCGCCGGTCCCGCAACACATATCCAGCCAGCGCTCGCCCCCATCGGCCACCGCTATTCGGGCCGCCCGACGGCGGCACAGAATATCCAGACCGAAGGTCAGGATATGATCGATCAACTCATAATGCTTGGGTAATTCCGAATATATTTTCTGTAAACCGCGGCTCATGGTGTCCTGCCGTTATAGTTCCATATCATCAGGGCTTCATTATACATAACGAAAAGAAATACGCAACTTCGGATTTTGGATTTTCAATAAATTTCGAAGAGGAACTGATAAATAGCCGTGGTTAGAGTACAAAAAACGGGCGGCCCGATGGTCGCCCGTAAAGTCGAGGAAACTTTGAAGACCTACTTCTTTCGCCTGTAAATTCCAATTCCTGCCATTCCCAGTCCGAATAATACCAGGGTTATCGGTTCGGGGACTGCTGATGGATGTGGATTATCAGAAGAACCGCCGTCGTTGCAATTACCGCCGTCATCATTCCAGTCTTTTGTGTCGGCATCGGAATTACCGTTGCCATTGCCATTACCCGTTCGTGTATAAGTCGGGTTATTCGGGGGTGAGGGAAGCGCCAGTGACATGGAAGCGGCGACAAAAAGAAGGATCATGAGGAAAATGACAGTTCTTTTCAACATAAATTATGCTCCAATCTGCACAGGCCTAAAAAGTTATCCGTCAGACATTAATTCTGCAATTTCTGTGCCGCCCCCAATTTATATATTTAAGATTATAATTGTCAACAACTTAGCATATAAGCACCGGCTCCTTTCTGCATTATCTTGCACTTTTTTATTAAAATTCGCGGCCATTCCTTCCCCGGTCAACCTGTCTTCTTTTCCCTGTATTATGGGCAATTGCGCTGACATAGATATCGATTTACGGTGTTAAAAAACTTGCGCATTTAAGAAAAATGAATATCTTCCGCAAAAGTTCAAAATCAATCGACAAATCAAACCTATAACTGGGAGGCATTATGCGGAAATCCTGTATTTGCCTGATCTTAATGGTTTTGATGCTTGGGGCAGGCGCCAACGCCTTTGATGGCAACCGTAAGGGATTTGTACTGGGCGGCGGACTCGGTTTCGGACCAGTGGCCAAAGTAACCCATGATGATTATGAAGTATTGAATAAGAGCGGCCTGGCCATGGACTTTCTGATTGGCTATGCCTGGGATGAGCAGAACATGATTGTCTTTCTCAGGGATGGCGTTATTTATAATGAGAAGTCCATTTGGGATACTGATATTACTCTTGCCCAGGGATTCTCGGGAGTCGGGTATTTTCACTATTTTGGCCCGGTCGGAAAATCGTTTTATATTGTCGGCGGACTGGGATTCCAGGACTGGACCTCACTCGAATCCAACGTGGACAGCAATGATGTTGGCGCCGGGCTTTTAATTGGTTGCGGTTATGAATTCGTTCGCCATGTTCAGGTTCATGGCAGTTTGTCGTTCGGCAAAAGCAGTGATCCGCTTTTTGACTATAACCATACCCAGTTGCAGATCGGAGTATCGGCCGTAGCCTTTTAAACGATTTTCATATCATATTCAACAGATCGGCGCTTCGAATAAAACGCCGAAAAATTAAAAACCGGTCACTGGTTTACCATAATCAGACCGGTTTTTTTTATTCAAATATACAGTCCGGTCTAATGGAATTACCCGGGCGATTGGAGTTTTCAAATCCACAATTGCGGGCGGCAGACGCCCTTGTCTACCCCAGAAATCTTTTTTACCTTTCTCTCTTTCTTCCTGTCATTCCAGCCCTTTGCCTGTCATCCCCGCAAGAGGTCATCCCCCCAAAAATCCCGTCATTCCCGACCCTCTTTCTTGTCATTCCCTCTTTCTTGTCATTCCCGACCTGATCGGGAATCCATCCTAATTATCCCCTCTTGAGAGGGGTGGATCCGCCGGAGGCATTTATGCCGCAGGCG